>CACZRY010000147.1 GCA_902783745.1 uncultured Erysipelotrichaceae bacterium | reverse complement strand
TCTGGCTTCCATAACTAATATACGATCAGTCATAATAAATTAATCCTCTGCTTTTTCTATAAACTTCTGTAATTCACCAATAAATGTGAATGGAATACCTTCATTCGTAGAACCACTTCTGTTCTTTGCGATAATTAAATCCGCTTCACCTTGTCTTGTAGAATTACTCTTCAAATAATAATCCTCACGATATAAGAACATAACTATATCGGCATCCTGTTCGATTGAACCTGAATCTCTTAAGTCAGCCATAATAGGCTTTTTGTCATCACGCTTTTCAACTTCACGTGATAGCTGTGATAATGCAATAACTGGAACATTTAATTCTCTTGCCATAAGCTTTAATCCACGTGTAATCTTAGTAACACGTTCAGATGTTGAAAGCTTAGCGGATGCTTGATCTGATTCAATTAACTGTAAGTAGTCAATTACAATCATATCAAGGTTGTTATTACTCTTTAATGTTCTACATTTTGCACGAATTGACGCAACACTTATATTTGATGTGTCATCAAAGAAAATATTTAATTTAGATATTTTAGTTGATGATGTTGCGAATCTTGTAGCTTCTTGTGTATCAAATTGACCAGTTTTTAATTTACCTAGTGAGATTGATGAATCACAAGCAATCATTCTTTCAACTAATTGTTCTGCAGACATTTCAAGTGAAAATACTGCAACAGATGCATGACCCTTTTTATTAAATCTTGCAACATTTTGAGCAAGATTTAATGCAAATGCTGATTTACCCATCGCAGGACGTGCAGCTAGGATAATTAATTGTCCAGGCTGAAATCCTTGAGTAACCTTATTAAGCATTGCAATTCCGGTATCAAGACCAATTAATGTTGCGCTTTGTTGACTTCTTTTTGCAATAGAATCACTTACACTCTTAATAACATCAGATACACCAACAAGTGAGCCACCCTTTCTTGCGTTAGATAACTCAAATATAGTACGTTCTACATTTTCAACATAATCAAATGTATCAATTTCTCTATCAAAGCCAACCTCTGATAGATCTCTTAATTTATCAATTGTTTTTCTTCTTAATGATGAATCTTGAATTCTACTGATATAAACATCTACATTTTCAACAGTATAGCTATGCTCATATATTGATGTAATATATTCATATCCGCCAGCCTGTTTTAGTACATTTCTTTTATCAAGCTCACCAATAACAGTTGTAGAATCAATTGCAATACCATCCTTATATAATTCTGATATTGCCATAAATATAATTGAATTCTTTTGATTATAAAAGTCTTCAACTAATAATTCATCTAAAATCTTTGGTGCAACAAGTGAAGGCTCAAGGAAGCAACATCCTAAAACTGCAATTTCAGCTTCTTCATCTGCAGGAACAATCTTAACATTATTATTTTTTATTGTGTTTGCTGCCATAATGTTGTCTCCTTACTCTAGCTACTTACCTGTTGTCTTAACCTTAAATGTAGCAATAATATCAGCATCAAGCTTAACCTTAACTTCAGTGATACCAACGCCATGAATATCATTCATTTCAAGCTTTTGCTTGTTAAGCTTAATACCTGTTTGTTTAACAAATTCATCACATACCTGTGATTTTGTTATTTGACCAAATGTTTTACCATTTGCTCCAATCTTAATAAAACACTCTATTTGCTTAGAATCAATTTCTTCTTTTAATTTAAGATTAGCTTCTCTTTCTTTTTTCAAAGCTTCTCTTTCTTCTTCTTTTCTTTCTTCTAACAATTTAGTATTTTCATCATTATATGCTGCTGCACTACCAGTTACTATTAAATGATTTGCATATCCTTGTGCAACATCAACAATTTGATCTTTTTTACCTTTGCCTTTAACATCTTTTAATAAAATAATTTTCATTTTAAAAGCTCCTTTATAAATATATTACTTGCTTTTAAGTAATTCAATAACTTTTTTTATGATAACGATATTATTTCCTATCTTCTACTAATACAGCAAATGATGCAGTAACATCTGTATCAAGCTTAACAGTTACTGTATAAATACCTCTTGCAGAAATTTCACCAGGTAATTCTACCTTTGTTCTATTTAGAGTAATACCTGTTTGTTTCATAAATTCTTCACATATTAATGTCTTTGTAATATGCTTAGATTTACCGTCTTCATCAGTTAAGTAAACCTTAATATTCTTACCATCAATATCTTGTCTAAATTTCTTTAAGATATCCTTATGAGCTTCACTTTGTTGTTTAGCTTTGGCCTTTTTTGCCTCAAGCTTCTTTAAAGCTTCTTCTGATGCTTCAATAGCTTGCTTTGCAGTAATAAGCTTATTTGCTAGGTTAGATGATACTGTTATAACATCATCCTTCTTACCCTTACCTTTAATATCTTCTAATAATAGAACCTGCATAGATGCAGCATTCTTATCAATATATTCTTCTCGTAATTGGTCAATTAATTCCTTTTGAATCTCATCAACACTCTTATCCTTAAGTTGGCATGCAGCACTATTAAAGTGTCCACCGCCACCCATTAATTCCATAATAATTTGAACGTTTATAGAATCACCTAAGCTTCTTGCAGAAATACCAACTGTATCATTATTAATTCTACCAATAGTAAATGAAGCCTCAACACCTGCAACCTCAAGTAACTTATCACTTATTTTTGCAAGCATAGTTCTATCAGGGATTGTAACATCTCCGATATTTACAATCGCAAATTTACCATAATAAATATCTGCTTTTAATAATGCATCAGCAATAATCTTTTCACTATCAAGTGTTTCTTGTAATAGCTTCTTAACATAAATCATATCTGCGCCCATTGATTTTAATGTAGCTGCAGCTTCAAATGTTCTTGTACCAGCACGCATTGTAAAATTGTTTGTATCAACAATAATACCTGATAACATAATAGATGCTTCAAGTGGAGTAACTTTAATATTTGAATTATAGAACATAAACATTTCAGATACTAATTCAACTGCACTTGATGCAGATGTTTCAACATAATAAGTTAAGTAATCAGAATATCCTGGATCACCCGCTCTATGGTGGTCAATAATAGATAATCTTTCTGCCTTTTGGAATAAGTCCTTAAACATTACAAGTGATGGAGATTGAGTATCTGTAACAATTAATAATGTTGTTGGCTTAATCATATCAATTGCTGTTTTAGAATCAATAAAATATGATCTAATCTCAGGATAAGCCTCAAGACTATAGAATACCTTCTTAACTGTTCTATCAGCACGTTCAGGTTCAAATACCATCTTAACTGGCTTATTAGTAGATGCAATCATATGATATACACCAATCATAGAACCAAACGCATCAGTATCTGCAAAATTATGACACATAATTAATACATCACTTGAATCCTCAACTGCTTCTTTTAATGATACAGTCTGCATACGAGCTTCAATTAACGTATTCTTTTCTTGTGAATTTGCATTTCCACCGTAGAATTGAATCTTCTTATGTTCAACATTTACAACTATTTGGTCACCACCACGCTTTTCAGCAAGTTCAATAGCATTATTAGCAATAGTACCTAATTCCTCATATGAAACATCATAACAAGCAATACCCATTGATAAAGTAGCCTTTAATCTATTTGTTTGAGAAACATTGTGAACATCATTTAAAATAGAGAATTTATCAGCAATCATTGCATTTAATGATTCTTGATCCATTATGAATAAATATCTATCACTTGATACAGATTGTAAATAGCATTTATATTTTTCTAACCAATCTGTAACAATACCTAAGATTTGACCTCTAATATTTGCTTTTTCTTGTACATCAAATTTCTTTAATGATTCTTCTAGGTTATCTAAAGCGATAATACCTAAGCCAGTAATTCTATCGTTATATCTTTTATTTAAATTTTCTCTTGCTGTTTCATCAAAGAAATATAAAATTCTATAATCTGGATTATGTGTGACATCATAAAACTTATTCTTGTAATTTAAAAGAAAAGCTTGTTTATTTTGATTGATTGCAATATCATATAACTCATTTGAAACATCAGAAACCTTTAATTCATCTTTAACAATATTCTCTCCAAATCTTGATAAAGCATATTCGTTAGCCCATGAAATTTGGTAAGCTTCATCATAAATCATAATACCAATTGGTAATAAGTGGAATGATTCATCTCCTGCCTTTTGTGCATAATATGAAATGTTTTTCCATTGTGATAGTTGTTCATTAATAGATGCATTATTGTTCTTAAGCTTTCTTACTAAGAATTGGTGAATGCATACAAAAGCTAATATTAATAAAACTATTGCACTAGCAAATGCTGCAATTGCGATAGGGTATTTTTTATTCTCACTCATAAAAGCTTGATAGAAAGATAAAAATCCTAATCCGCCTGTGCCAAATAGCAATATTATACTTGAAATTATAAATTTCATTGACATCACCTCAATCATAACAATTATATCAAATAATAATCTAATATTCAACAAAATGACTTTTTCAAATATTCACCTTTACTTTTTCAAAGTAACAGGTAAAAATTAAGAATAATAAATAAAATGGTACACTAATGTACCATCTTAATTATTTGTTTAATGCATCTACTATTTCTTTTGCAAAATCATAAACATATTTTGGAGATTCATCTTTATATTTTGCAATAATATTTACTATCGCAGAACCTATAATTGCACCATCTGCAACCTCAGTCATTTTTAATGCAGATTCACTACTTTTAATACCAAATCCAACACACACAGGAATATCTGTATATTTCTTAATTTCAGTTGCCATACCATTAATATCTGTAGTGATTTTATCACGTACACCTGTTACACCAAGTGAAGATACTAAATATAAGAATCCTTCAGCATCAGAAGCAATAGTTTTAATTCTTGTACTTGATGTAGGTGCAATTAATGAAATAACTGCAACATCATATAATTTTGCAACACTTCTTACCTCTTCTTTTTCTTCATATGGCATATCAGGAATAATAATTCCTTTTATATTTGCGTCCTTACACTTTTTAAAGAATTTATCATATCCATATGAAAATACAGGATTAAGATATGTCATAAAAACTAATGGAAAATCCTTATAATCTTTTCTAAAATCATTTATCATATCAAAGATTTTATCAACAGTTGTACCTGAAGCTAATGCTCTAATATCAGCTTCCATAATAGTATTTCCTTCAGCTATAGGATCCGAAAATGGAATACCTACTTCAATTATTGATGAACCGGCCTTAACTAAAGATTTTAAAATTTCCTTTGTAGTATTAAGATTTGGGTCACCTGCAGTAACAAAAGGAATAAATGCTTTTTTCCCTAATACAGAATTCTTAAAATTAATCATGAATATCCTCTCCTAAATATCTTGCAATAGCTGCAACGTCCTTATCTCCTCTACCAGAGATATTAATTACAATAATCTTATCCTTAGGCATAGTTTTTGCAACCTTCATTGCATAAGCAACAGCATGTGATGATTCAATTGCAGGAATGATACCTTCAACTCTAGATAAATATTTAAATGCCTCAACAGCTTCATCATCTGTAATAGGTACATATTTGGCTCTTCCAGATTTATAAAGATAAGCATGTTCAGGTCCAATACCTGGATAATCTAGTCCTGCTGAAATTGAATATACTGGCGCAATTTGACCATCATCATTCTGACAGAATAATGATTTCATACCATGGAATACACCAAGTCTACCTGTTGCAATTGTTGCTGCTGTAAGCTTTGTATCAATACCCTTACCTGCTGCTTCACATCCAACAAGTTCAACTTCCTTATTAGGAATAAAATCATAGAATGCTCCAATCGCATTAGATCCACCACCAACACATGCAATAACCATATCAGGATTTCTTCCTTCTACCTTATTGATTTGTTCTTTTATTTCTTCACCAATAATCTTTTGGAAATCACGAATAATCATTGGGAATGGATGTGGTCCCATAACGCTACCTAATACATATAATGTATCATCCATTCTAGAAGCCCATTCCTTCATTGCTGCATTAACTGCATCCTTTAATACTCTAGAACCAGTTGTAACCGCATTAACCTTTGCACCTAAAAGTTTCATTCTAAATACATTTAAAGCCTGTCTTTTTGTATCTTCTTCGCCCATAAATATTTCACATTCAAGGCCTAATAATGCTGCAACTGTCGCAGTCGCAACACCATGTTGTCCTGCACCTGTTTCTGCAATTACTCTTTTCTTGCCCATCTTTTTTGCAAGTAAGCATAATCCAAGACAGTTATTAATTTTATGTGCACCTGTATGATTTAAATCCTCACGCTTCAAATAAATCTTAGCGCCGCCTAAATCATTTGTCATATTCTTTGCATAATATAATAATGAAGGTCTACCTGCATAATTATTATATAAATCCTTTAATTCACGTTTGAATTCAGGATCATTGCTGTAATGATTATAAGCCTCTTCTAATTCATTAACTGCATTCATTAATGTTTCAGGGACATATTGTCCACCAAATTCTCCATATCTTCCTTTACTCATATTCTTTAACCCTTCTTGTAATCTCTTCTATTTTTTTATCATCTTTATACCCTAAAACCTCAACACCACTAGATACATCAATACAATATGGATTAAGCTTTAAAGCTTCATCTATATTTGATATATTAATACCACCAGCCAAAAATAATCTCATATCATTTTTATTAATACCATTGAAATCCATTTGAACGCCAGATCCTGGATTAATATTATCTAGCAAGTAATAATCAGCATATGAATCATTTCTATACGCTTTTATTATAGGTTTATTAGTTATCTTTTTTAATTCTTTTATATAATTTGTATCTTCATTACCATGTAATTGAATTAAATCAATATAAGGTAATGCTTCTTTAATAAAATTAATATCTTGATCTAAAAATACTCCAACTGCAAGTATACTATGATCTAAAATATTATAAAGCATTTTAGCTGAATGTATATCAATTGTTCTTTTTCTTCCTTCTGCAAATATAAAGCCTATATAATCAGGCTTATATTTATTAACAATTAATATATCCTCTTTTCTTCTTAAACCACATATTTTAATTTTTGTCATATCTTAAACTATTTACCATACTAATTGGATCAGAACTTCTCATTAATGTTTCTCCAATTAATACTGCATCTACATTATTATCTTCTAATTTCTTTACATCTTCTCTAGTTTTAATACCAGATTCACTAACAAATTTAATATTATTTGGTGCAAGATTTCTTAATTTAATTGAATTATTCATATCTATTGTAAAATCCTTTAAATTTCTATTATTTACACCAATTACTAAAGCACCTGAATTTAATGCAATCCTAACCTCATCACTATCATGTGCCTCAACTAAACAGCCAAGACCTAAGCTATGTGCAAGCTTAATATATTCTTTTAAAGTTTTCTCATCTAATATTGCAACAATCAATAATACTGCATCAGCACCAATTGCTTTAGCTTCATATATTTGATATGGATATAATATAAAATCTTTTCTTAATACAGGAATATCAACTTTTGATTTAACACTTGATAGTATTTCATCACTTCCTAAGAATCTAGTTGGTTCTGTTAATACTGATATCACATCAGCACATTTATTATATGATGAAGCAATATCCATATATTTAAAATCATTAGATATAATTCCTTTAGATGGAGATGCCTTTTTTATTTCACAAATAAAAGAGATTCCATCTTTTTTTATTGCATCATAAAATGAAACCATTGTTTTAGGATCACGCTTTGATGCTAAATCTTTTATATATTCTATATTATCTTTCTTATCTTTATATCTTATTTTAGTTGCATCAACTAATTCATCTAAAATCATATTTTATTAGTTTCCTTTATAAATTCATTAAGCTTTGCTAAAGCCTTACCTGACATAATAGTTCTTCTTGCAATATCAATACCTCTTTGAATAGAAATACCATCTGTTGCAACATATATTGCAAGACCTGCATTTAAGATAACCGCATCACGTCTTTTGCTTTCTTCATTATTTAAAATCTTTAATGCAATACTTGCATTTTCCTTAGGATCTCCACCCATTAATTCTTCTTTATCACAATATTCAAATCCATATGCTCTTGGATCAAATTCAAATTCAGAAATAATACCATTTCTTAGTTCACACATATTAGTCTTACCAGTTAATGTAATTTCATCAAGTCCATCAGAACCATTTACTATTAACGCATTTTTTATACCAACTTCTTTTGCAACTTGTGCAATAATAGGTAATAATTCTTTAGAATAAGAACCTAATACAATTTTTTCAGCATGTGCTGGATTTGTAAGTGGTCCTAAAATATTAAATACTGTACGATATCCTAAAGCTTTTCTTATTGGTGCAGCATTCTTCATTGCCTTATGATATACTTGCGCAAATAAGAATATAATATTTGTATTATCAAATACCTCTTTTGCTTTTTCAGGTGTAAGGTTAATATTTACACCTAAAGCCTCAAATAAATCTGCAGCACCACATTTAGATGATACAGCTCTATTACCATGCTTAGTAACCTTAACACCAGCTGCTGAAACAACTAATGCTGAAATAGATGATATGTTAATAGATGATGACTTATCTCCACCTGTACCTACAATATCAATCGCATCCTCTGCACCACTAAAATATGTACCATTATCTCTCATTGCTTTAGCTGATGCTGCAATTTCTAAAACAGTCTCACCTTTCATTCTTAGAGCAGTAAGATATGCTGCTGCTTGTGATTGTTCAATATCTCCTTTCATAATCTTATCCATCATGAAATATGATTCTTCATATGATAAATCACATGATTCTACTAATTTACCTAATATTTCTTTTACTTCCATTTTTATTTTCCCTCACTTAAAAAATTTCTTAATATCTTTATTCCATCCTTAGTCATTATTGATTCTGGATGGAATTGTACTCCATATATTTTTTTAGTTTTATGTTTAACTCCCATGATATCTCCATCTTTAGATCTTGCAATAACATCTAAGTCTTTTCCTAAATCTATTGCTACTAAAGAGTGATATCTTGCAGCTTCAATTTCGCTATCTAATCCCTTAAATAATAAGCATTTATTATCTACTGATATTAAATCCTTTTTTCCATGCATAATTTTTGGTGCATGTACTATTTTAGAACCAAAAGCTTCACATATTGCTTGATGTCCTAAACACACTCCAAGTAGTGGTGTATCATCAAGATTTTTAACTAATTCCTCAATAACTCCTGCATCACGTGGATTACCTGGACCAGGAGAAATAATTATATGTGATGGATTTAATTTTAATATTTCATCTACTTTTAATTCATCATTTCTTATAACCTTAATATCAGGATTT
>CACZRY010000146.1 GCA_902783745.1 uncultured Erysipelotrichaceae bacterium | reverse complement strand
TGCGTTAGTAGCTGCATAATTTAATGATGCTTCACGAACTGAACCAATACCATAAGTTGCACCAAGATATTGTCTCATGAAATCCCAGAATGATAATCCAGAATCCTTAATCCAAAGCTTTGCTTTATTACTTAATTGAGGACTATATTCATTTAAATAATTCATAGGTTCTTCATCCCAATATTCACTTGGGCCGAAGTCATTAACATAAGTTCCCATTTGAGAGAAGATATAATCCATTAATTGAACAGCTTTTTCTTTATTATCAGATGTTTGAGGAATACACCATGAATTACCCTTAATTGAACGGTTAGATTCAGTATATCTCATTAAAGTTTTACCAGTCTTATCTGATAACTTTTGATTTAAAACTTCATCATTTGTATAAGTACGTTGATTCCAATATGTATATGGTGGTAATACAGGTCTTATTCCAGTTACAGAATCACCCTCATATTCACCAATTCTCTTATCATCTCTTGTACCAACGTTATTTTCATCTAATGTGTTTAATGAGCCAGTTGCTGCAGTAAAATCATACATCATAAAACCATTTGTATATCCATTAATTGAACTTACATGTCCAAATAAAGAATCTAGGTAACAAGTTTTACCTCTACCAGCTTTGATATGGAAATCATCAATTATTAAACCTTCATCATATAGTTGTGATAAATAAACTACTGCATCAAAAGTTGCTTGAGTTGTTTCTGCATTAGAAATACAACCATTTCCATCATAGTATAAGTGTCCAGATTCAGAATCAATACCTTGAACTCCAAATACACTTGCAAATTGTAAAATATTATTTATACGATTATCTTCTTCTCCTCTTGGGAATAAGATTTCGATTTCTGCATCTTCATCTCCAGTGATTACACCAGGGTTAGCTTTAATTACACGCATTAATGCGATTAATTCATCAGTATTGTAACAAGCTTGAGCTGAAATAAAGATATCAGATAAATTTGTATAAATTTGATCAACACCAGTACCAATATAGTCACCATATGCTTGATTTAAATATTCTCTAAATTGATCTGCTAATTGTAAACCTGTACAACCTTGAGCTAATAATGCATTTTGTTGCTTAATGATGTTTTCTACTTGTGGAATAATAATATTTTTTGCAGATCCATCAACTGTAACTTTAAGTGATGTTTTTTCATTAGGATAATTATAATTATCATCCATAAAAGGCTTAAATTTAGGAGCTTGTAATACATTTGATTGAGCACCAGAACCATTATTAGTAGAATCTCCTTGGTTTGAATCTAATATAGCTTTTACCATATCAACATCAAATACTAAAGATCTTTCATAATCGTTATATCCATCAAAATATGGAGTATAGTATAATTTTTCATCTTCGCCTTCGCCTTGAACAATCATATCCCTAACTTCAGGATGATTAGCTAAATATGTTTCGAAATAAGGCATCTTATGAGCTTTGATATATGGCATTAAATTTACAGCTTCACCAGAGTTACCCATAGTTGTAATATTATTTGTAGTATTATAGAATAAATCTATTTTTTCATTTGGATTATCTTGTGATGCATAACCACCTGCTTTTACAGTAGTATAATTGCTATCATCATTTTCGGCTGAATAATTAGATCCTTCTCTAATTGTTGTTTTTAAAGTTTTTTCGAAAGTTTGCCATACTGGTAATAATTGCTTTTGTGTATATGCTTGGTTTTCAACTTTATTAGAAAAAGATGATCGAGCAGTTATACCAGATTTTGAATAATTGATACAAATATCTAATCCCTTTGTATCTTGTTCATAAACAATAGATGTTGTTGTTCCTTGACCTTGAGCTGTTGTAGTTTGGCTACTTGCAGTTGTTGTATTTGTTTTACCTGTTGTTGTGACACTTGTTGTAGTACCACCATTATTTGCATCATCAGCAGAATTACCACATGCGGCAAGAGATAATGCAGCTACAGCTGAAGCAGAAAATAAAACAATTTTACTAATTTTTCTCATACTATTCCTCCTTAATGGAACAAAAATTCAATTTAATTATATTCTAATTAAAAACAATAAACAAACATATTATATAATGAAAACGTTATTATGGTTAAAAAATTAAAAAAAGAGGGAAAAATTCTCTCTTTTCTTAATTATATACAGCTTATAAGCCATGTTTTGTACCCTTTCGGGTGGTAATCATTTATCTAAGATTTCTCTTCCTCATCGTTGCTTCGTTTCGCACTTTAAGGTTCTCCTACCAAATTTGGATTTCTAGCTTGTGGGGTTTACCAACGTTTCATTCTAAAATTTCTTTTAGTATCGTCTCTGTGGCACTTTATGGAATACACCATATCATAAGACTTAGG
>CACZRY010000145.1 GCA_902783745.1 uncultured Erysipelotrichaceae bacterium | reverse complement strand
AATTGAATATAAGGATATTAAGTCTAATTCAATTTATTTCCGTTTCCAAATTACTGATGGTAAGGATGAATTAAAAGATGCATATATTTTAATTTGGACAACAACTCCATGGACTTTACCTTGTAACTTAGCTGTTGCTGCAGGTCCACAAATCGATTATGTTTTATTAGAAACATCAATTGGTAAGCTTTTATGTGCTTCGGAATTAAAAGAAGCATTAGTTTCTAAATTATCATTAGAAAATGTAGTAGAATTAAAGCATTATACAGGTGCAGAATTAGAAGGCTTACATTATAAGCATTCTTTATATGATAGAGTATCACCAGTAATTAACGCTGATTATGTTACAACAACAGATGGTACTGGTTTTGTACATATTGCTCCAGGTTATGGTGAAGACGACTATATTGCTGGTAAGAAGTATGGTTTAGATATTTTAGTTGCAGTTGATAATCGTGGTTATCAAACTGAAGCAGCAGGAAAGTATGCTGGTATGTTCTATGCTGATTCTGAAGAAGCAATTATGGCTGATATGAAAGAAAATGGTTCTTTATTATTATTAGATCCAATTGTTCACTCATATCCTCATGATTGGAGAACAAAGAAACCAGTTATTTTCCGTGCAACACCACAATGGTTTGCATCAATTGACCCTATTAAAGATCAAATTCTTGCTCAAATCCATGCTGTTAAATGGATTCCAACTTGGGGTGAAGTAAGAATTTCAAACATGATTAAGGATAGACATGATTGGTGTATTTCTCGTCAAAGAGCTTGGGGTGTACCACTACCTATTTTCTATTGTGAAGATGGTACTCCAATTCTTGATAAGGATGTAATTTTCCATGTTGCTGATTTATTCGGTGAATATGGTTCAAATGTTTGGTTTGAAAAAGAAGCTAAGGATTTATTACCTGAAGGTTATACAAATTCTCATTCACCTAATGGAATTTTCACTAAAGAAAAGGATATTATGGATGTATGGTTTGATTCAGGTTCATCATACATGTTACTTGATAGAAGAGGATTAAAGTTCCCTGCTGATTTATATATTGAAGGTTCTGACCAATATAGAGGTTGGTTTAACTCATCAATTATTACATCAGTTGCAACAAGAGGTATTGCACCATATAAGACAGTTGTATCACATGGTTTTACAATTGATGGTCAAGGAAGAAAGATGTCAAAGTCATTAGGTAATGGTGTTGACCCTAATAAGGTTTGTCAAACTAATGGTGCTGATGTATTAAGATTATGGGTTGCATCAGTCGATTTCACTGCTGACTTACCTTTATCACAAGAAATTTTAAAGCAAGTTTCTGAATCATATAGAAAGATTAGAAATACTTTAAGATTCTTACTTGTAAATACATCTGATTTTGACCCTAAGAATGCATTACCATATGAAAAGCTTGAAAATGTAGATAAGTATATGTATATCAAGCTTCAAAAGTTTATTGATGAAACAATCAATAATTATGAAAATTATGAATTTGGTGATATCTATAGAAATGTTAATGCTTATATTACAAATACATTATCATCATTCTATTTAGATTTCACAAAAGATATTTTATATATCGAATCTCCTACTTCAAACAAGAGATTATCAACTCAAACTGTTTTCTATCAGATTGCGTTAGCTTTAATTAAGTTATTATCACCAATCTTACCTCATACAATGTCTGAAGCTTATCAAACATTAAAGTATGAAAATGAAGAAGATGTTTATTTAACAGACTTCCCTAAGGCAGATTTAGGTAAGGATAGTGCACTTGAAGCTAAGCTTGATAAGTTTATGGAATATCGTTCTAATATCTTAAAAGCATTAGAAGAAGCACGTAACCAAAAAATTATTGGTAAGAGCTTTAATGCTAAGTTAACATTAACATTAGATAAAGATGCAAAAGATGCATTTGAACCAATTTTAGATAATGCTGCTCAATTACTAATTGTTTCACAATTAGAAGTTATAGATGGTGCATCATTTGATGTTAAGGTAGAAGCTGCAACAGGTGCAACTTGTGAAAGATGTTGGATGATTGTTAAAGAAGTTGATTCTTTAGGATTATGCGATAGATGTCGTGGCATCATAGACAAGATGAATCTATTGAAATAATTTAAAATAAATGATACAATAAGTATAATACTTATTAGTTGTAAAATTTATTATTCATGAAGGGAGGGGATGTATTGATGAATTCTTTAATACCAGAGTTCGCGTTCTACTTTCTAAAGGAACAAACAAGAGTTTATGATAAGACAGAATTGATTACATTATTAACATCAAATCCTAATGTATCAGGTCCTATCGAAGACAAAAGCAAAAAAATATATGTATATCATCACCCTCTTTTAAACTTCGAAGCTAAGTTTATTATGTCTGATATAGCTGTTGTCCCAGATGCAGATCAAATAAACCCCAAATATCTAGATGTAGACTTTTATGTTTCATTTAGTGTGTTGCTTTCAAATTATGCCGTAGAACTGGTATTAGATATTGTAGAAGATATCTGCAAGAGATTCAGATTCTTTGTTTATAATCAAGCATTCCAATATGTAGTAATGCCTTTTAGAAGACCTATTATGGTCAAGGCATTTACTTCATGGAAAAAAGCTTATGCATCTAAATATCCTGAAAAAGTTGCTGCATTTAATTTCTTAGATTCTCAGACTTTATCACAAGTTTATAATTATTTACAAAAACGTAAAAGAATTGAATTAACTATTGATACTGAAAAGATAATTGTTTCTAATTATATTTTCTTAAGAACTGAGTCATCAAGAAGTGCATATGTTGCAATTAAATGGGATGGAAAATCATCATTTATATTACCACCTTGTGTTGATATTTTGATGGTTGATGATGGCAAGGGAGTAAAAAAATATCCAATGTTTGAAGTAATTAAACATACTGATAAGCTATTTAAACCAATCGATGGTTATGGTGATATTATGCTTCTTGAAGCTAAATATGTGAAAAAATTCTTAAAAACAATTACAAAAGAAAAATTCCCACCTTTAGCTCATGAAGTAAAACCAACTATGCTAGAACAAATATTGGATGTATAGGTGATTATATGGAATATAATAAATATATTGATCATACTAATCTTAAGCCAGATGCAACAAAAGAAGATATCTTAATGCTTTGTGCTGAAGCAAATAAATATAAATTTAAATCAGTTTGTGTAAATCCTTATTATGTATCACTTGCCCATGAATTATTAAATGGTTCTGGTGTAATGGTATGTACTGTAATAGGATTCCCACTTGGTGGTAATACAACAGATGTAAAAGCATTTGAAATAACAAAAGCTATTCAAGATGGTGCAGATGAAGTAGACATGGTAATAAATATATCTGCAGCAAAAAATCATGACTGGGATTACGTTTATAATGATATCAAAGCTTGTGTAGAAAAAGCTTCAGGTACATTATTAAAGGTAATAATT
>CACZRY010000144.1 GCA_902783745.1 uncultured Erysipelotrichaceae bacterium | reverse complement strand
GTATCCCAACCAAGTAATGGGTCTCCTTGATTTGCATCAATAGAACCTAATACGCCATTGATTCTTGCAATATTTAATTCATGATTAAAAGTATGACCTGCTAATGTTGCATGATTTGCTTCAATATTTACCTTAAAATCATTTTCCAAATCATATTTTCTTAAGAAAGATAATACTGTTTGAGTATCAAAATCATATTGATGCTTTGTAGGCTCCTTTGGTTTAGGTTCAATTAAAAATTGTCCCGTAAAGCCTATCTTATTAGCATAATCCTTAGCTAATTTTAAGAATAATGCGAAATGGTTAAGCTCACGTTCTGTATCTGTATTTAGTAAAGTCTCATAACCTTCTCTACCACCCCAGAATACATAATTTTCTCCACCAAGTTTAGCAGTAATTTCAATTGCCTTTTTTACCTGAGCACATGAATATGCAAATACATCTGCATTAGGAGATGTAGATGCACCATGAACAAATCTCTTATTATTAAATAGATTTGCAGTACCCCATAAGCATTTAATTCCTGTCTTTTTCATTTTTTCTAAAACATAATCACTAACGATATCTAATCTTCTATTAGATTCTTCTAAGGTATCGCCTTCTTCAACTAAATCTCTATCATGGAAACAGAAATATTTAATTCCAAGCTTTTCCATAAATTCAAATCCTGCATCAACCTTATTCTTTGCAGTTTCAATTGGGTCATTTGTAATCCACGCTCTAGTCATTGAATTACTACCAAATGGATCACTACCAAGCGCAGTTAAAGTATGCCACCAAGATACCGCAAATCTTAAATGCTCCTCCATAGTCTTCCCCATTATGATTAAGTCTTTATCATATTCCTTAAAGCTTAATGGATTTTGACTTAAAGGTCCTTCATATTTAATACGATCAAAACTGAAATATCCCATTTTTTAAATCTCCTTCATTTCTTTAAATATAGTTTTTGTATTATCATATATTTTTTTATATATTTTATAGCCATTATTATAATGATTTACCCAACTTATAATTGGTTTAGTTTCATCCTTAATTTTAATAATATCTTTACAAGCATCAGAAATAGTAGGGTATTCATTATTTCCTACCATCGCAAGAATTGCAGCACCTAATGATGGTGCCTCATTACAATCAATTCTTGTGACTGTTCTATTTATCATAGATGCGATAATTTCTCTATAAAGCTTAGAATTAGCTCCACCACCTGAAATAAAAATTCTCTTTTTATCCTTAGGAATAAGCTCAAATACATCCTTTATAGAATATCCAACACCTTCCATAACAGCCCTAATCATTTCCGCTTTAGTTGTTGTATTTTTTATACCAAAAAATACACCTCTTGCATCATTATCCAAAATTGGTGTTCTTTCACCCATTAAATATGGTAAATAGAATAAATTATTAGAACCTACATTTATTTCTTCTGCCATTTTTGACATTGTATCATAATCAAGTCCGAATAGATTATCCCTAACCCATTTAAGTGATGTTCCACAACCATTAGTAACGCCCATAATATGATATTTATTATATTCACATGTTACAAATGTTTGGACTTCACCATTTAATATTAATAAATCCTTTGTTGGAGAAAATATAACACCACTAGACCCTAATACTATAGAGGCATCATTTTCTGATGTAACAAAAGAACCAATTGCCCCAACAGCCTGATCTCCTCCACCACCAACTATATTACAATTTTGGAGTCCTAAAATATCCATATATTTTTTACATAGCTTTCCTCTTATATCAGTTGATTTTATTAATTTAGGAAAAATATTAATATCAATATCAAATTTATTTAATAAATATTCAGAATATTCTAATTTATTAATATCCATAATTTGCATACCAGAAGTATCACTATATTCACCTAAAAATTTTTTTGTTAGCATATAGCATATATAATCCTTTGGTAACATTGCTTTAGCTATTTTTTTATAAATATCAAATTCATTATTTTTTACCAATAAAAGCTTAGCTAATGTAAACGCAGGCATAGGAATATTACCTGTAATTTCTTTTAATTTATCTAAGCCTATTACATTTTCAATTTCCAAAGCTTCCTTATCTGTTCTATTATCACACCAAATAATAGAATTTCTTAAGATATTGTCATCCTTATCTAATAATACTAATCCATGCATCTGCCCTGAAAAGCCTAAACCTTTAATAGAATCCTTAAATTCAAAATCAGATAATTCTTTTAAAGCTTCTACTGTTCTATCAAGCCAAATAGCTGG
>CACZRY010000143.1 GCA_902783745.1 uncultured Erysipelotrichaceae bacterium | reverse complement strand
TGATTATAAATTGGAAACGAAATAATTCTTTTTATATTAATATGTACGTGTGCATGTGTATAATAAAATACATTTTTTATGAACATAATTCATATATATAATAAGAAAGAAAAATAATAATATAATATTTCTTGACTTTAAAATATGTTTTTGATACAATAAGTGAGTGTGGTTTCAAACAAAGAAAGGCGGTAACAAGATATGAAGAGAACTTATCAACCTAATAAACTTAAGAGAAAAGTTACACATGGTTTCCGTGCTAGAATGGCAACAAAGAATGGTAGAAAAGTTATTGCTGCTAGACGTAAAAAGGGCAGAAAACATTTAACTGCATAATTTAACAATTATAATTGACAAAACAAGTACGACCAGAACAATTAATTAAAGTTTAGGTCGTATTTTTGTTTTATTGGAGATATTCTATGAAAAAACAATATCGCGTAAAGAAAAATCAAGAAATTGAATTAATTTTAAAGGAAAAAAGATTTTCTAAAAATCGTTATTTTTCCCTTTATCAAAGAATGAATCCTGAAACCAGCAACTTTAGATATGCGATTAGCGTAGGTAAAAAAATAGGTAATGCTGTCACTAGAAATAGAGTTAAAAGACAAATTACTTCTATTATTGATAACCTAAACATTAAAATGGACACTAATAAAGATATTTTTATTATAGTAAAGCCAGTAGTGCTTGAACTCGATTTTAGTGGTATGAAAAAAGAGTTGGAATATCTTTTTAACAAACAAAAGTTATTAAAAGGAGATATCAAGTGAGCAAATTTTTAAATAAAAACAAATATAAAATTGCTCTTGTACTAGTTTTTGCAGTAGTAGTATTATCCCTAACAAGCTGTAGATTTGATTCTGGTTCTTGGTATACAAAGCCATATACAACATATGGTCAAGAATGGAGTGATCTATGGAATGGTGGAAGAGGCTTTTTCAATACATTATTTGCATGGCCTATTAATCTAATTTCTTATCCTATTGCATGGTTATGCTCACAAATAGGAAAGGCAATTGGTAATTCTTTCTTCTGGGGAATCTTCTTTACTACACTTATTGTAAGAACACTTGCATGGCCAATTTATTCTCGTCAAAATGGTATGAGTTTAAAGATGAATTTAATGCAACCAGAAATGAATAAAATTCAAAGAAAATATCAGGGAAGACAAGATCCTAGAAGTCAACAAATGATGCAACAGGAAATGATGCAATTATATAAGAAATATAAGATTAATCCATTAGGTTGCTTCGGTACAATGATTCTACAGTTCCCTATTTTCATGGCAATGTATGAGGTTGTACAAAGAATTAATGCAACATCTACTGTAACAGCAGATGGAATTAGTATAACTTCAACTGGTATATTTGCTCTACATAATACTAAGTTCTTAGGATTTGAAATTGCATCTTCTTTTATGGGTGCAACTCAAATTGGAGATAAGATGTTTGGTTTAGTAGTTGCGTTATTATTTGGTGCAGTTACATTCTTATCACAAAAATTAGGACAACGTCCTATGAAGTATCAAAAGAATTATAATAATAATGTAAAAACTAAGGATCAAGCTAAACAGGGCAATCAGATGAAGATTATGATGATTGTAATGAATGTTGTATTCGTATTTATGGCATTACAGTCAACAGCTTTAGGTATTTACTGGTTAATCGGTGGTATTTATCAATTATTCCAATCACAAGTTGGACGTTGGATAAATCAACGAAACTATGAAAAAGCACAAAAAAATAATATACTATAGGTGATAATATATGCAAAAGAAAATAGAATTTATCGCAAAAAATCAAGATGAAGCAAATGAAATAGCTGTATCAAAGCTTCATTTACCTCTTGAAAAAATATTTATTAATGTTTTAGGTGAATTACCAGAAGGCCTTAATTGTGAAGCTTTAGTTGATGTAAATGTAACACTAGAGGGAAAGAAATACCTAGAAGGTATTTTAAAATCTTTAGGAATTGGCTATAGAATTGAAGCAAGATCTTTAAATGGTGAAAAGGAATTACATTATTTAATTGATACTTATGAAAATTCTTTATTAATTGGCGTTAAAGGAAAGACTCTTGATGCACTTCAAGTTCTTCTTCGTCAAGTTGTTCAACAATATTCTGATGAGCATTTAATTGTTTCATTAGATATTGGTGGATATAGACAAAATCATATTCGTCAATTAGAAATTCTTGCAACAAAAACTGCTAAAGAAGTTGTAAGAACTAAGGTTGCAGTAAAACTTAACCCTATGAATTCATTTGAAAGACATGTTATCCATGAAAAATTAAGTGACTGGAGAGATGTTTATACTGAATCAGAAGGCGAAGGCGAAAATAGAGCAATCGTTATTAAGCCAAAACAGGCTGAATAAAATAAATAATAAATATTATTAAAAAAAGTCTTAGTTTTACTAAGGCTTTTCTTTAATATTGGATTTATTTATGTTAAAATATTACTATGAAAAAGTATCTTAGGTTTTATTTAAAGGCAATATTAATAGTTTTACATTTTGTAATATTATTTATACTTGTTTGGGGCTTAAGCCTTAGTACTGTAAAAAATATTATGACATCAGTTATAATAAATGAATTCAGGAATAAGGGTGTATTACAGGAGGATATTTCAACTAGCAAGGTAGAATATTATAAAATAGAATCAGATAATCCTTTAGAAGAGGCTTCTTTTACGCACTATAATACAAAATTTGATGGTTGGCCAGAAGATATTCCTGGTGGAAAGTGTGATATATTAGCTTCAACTGAGGCTACATTATTAGGTCCTATTACTTCTTCTTTTATTACATATACTGTAGGTGGTCATGCTGCATTATCAACATCATCTTATATTGATGATAAATTTATGCTTAGTAATGATGAAATAATTGAAGCAACTGGTATGAATGATGGTGATAATCCAACAGTTGTTTCAAATAAATTATATTGGATAAATGATAGAGTATATAAGTCTATGATGGTTTTAAGAACTAATATTACTGAGGAACAAAAGGATGAAGTATTATCATATTGTTCTTCTTTTATAGGCGATCCATATAATTTTTCTTTTTTATTTAATACAAAAAATCAAGTTTATTGTTCAGATATAATATCAAGATCATTTCTTAAGGTTGGAATTAATCTTAATAAAGATGGATTTCAAACTACAGTATATGATTTAATAGTATCTAGTGATTCATATTTATCTTATTATCATATATTTGAAAATGGTGTTAAGAAAATATATTATTTAGGTAGTTATAATGGAACTTTTGAATAAGGAGGCAGAAAAATGGCATATGTAGCTTTATATCGTGCATATAGACCTCAAAACTTTGATGAAGTTGTTGGTCAAGAGCATATCAAAAAGACATTAAAAAATGCAATTAAACTTAATAAAGTAGCACATGCTTACTTATTCTGTGGTCCAAGAGGTACAGGTAAAACTACTATGGCTAAGATACTAGCTAAGGCAATGAACTGTGTTAATGGACCAACAACAGAACCATGTTGTGAATGTGAAATTTGTAAAGGTATTGCAAAAGGTAGTATACCTGATGTAATAGAAATCGATGCCGCATCAAACAATGGAGCTGATGATATTAGAGATTTAAGAGATACAGTTAAATATCTTCCATCAGTTGGTAAATATAAAATATATATAATTGATGAGGTACATATGCTTTCTAATGCGGCATTTAACGCATTATTAAAAACATTAGAGGAACCACCTCATCATGTAATATTTGTACTTTGTACAACAGAACCATATAAGCTTCCTGCAACAATATTATCTCGTTGTCAAAGATTTGATTTCAAATCTATTCAAATTGATGAGATTTTAAAGCGTTTAAAGATAGTTGCAGAAAGTGAAGGATTAAAAGTAACAGATGATGCATTACACCAGATTGCTATTTCTGCAGAAGGTGGTATGCGTGATGCATTATCATTATTTGATCAGGCTATATCATATTGTGTTAATGATGAAATATCATTAGATGATGTTTTAGCAGTTTCTGGTAATATTTCATATCTAAATTTAATTGAATTATTATCAAGCTGTATATCAAAAGATGAAAGTAAAGCATTATCTATACTAGATAATATAATTAAACAAGGTAAGGAAGTTACAAGAATTGTAAATGATGCAATAATGTTCTTAAGAGATACATTAATGTATCAAAGTGATTCAGTAATTGAAGAAAATCCTATGTTTAATAACAATTCATTTAAGGAATTATCTAAAACATTACCTAAAAAGGTAATATATCAATGGTTAGATATTTTAAATGAATGTAATAATGAAATGCGTTTTTCTACAAAAAAACGTGCATATTTAGAGCTTGCAATATTAAAAATGAATGATACTAAGCTTAATGAAGAAGCTAATATGCAAGAAAAAATAGAAAATCTAGAAGCTGCAATAAATATGCTTACTCAAAAGGTAAGAGATTTAGAAGCTAATGGAGTAAGAGGTCAAGCTTTAAATCAAGCACCATATAGACCTAATATTCCTTCTTCTGACGCATTTACTAAATATAAGGCTGAAGCTCCTGTTGTAAAAGAGGAGCCTAAGATAGAACCTGAGGTTAAACCTGAAGCTTTAAATGTTAGACCAATACAGGAAAAAGAGCCTGAAAAAGTAAATACAAATAATGTTTTAAATAATCAAGAAACAGTCAAAAATGTCGATAACGCGCCACAAAAAATTGAGACTGCTTCTGATGAAGTAACTATAAAGGATGTTGAAGAAATATTATATCATGCATCAAAGCCACATAAAGAGGCTTTAAATAAAATTTGGAATGATATTTCATTGAATTATCCAAATGAATTTACAATACAAATGCTTGTTCATGGCAAGATTGTTGCAGTATCAGATAAAGCATTTATTGTAGTACTACAGGATAAGGCATTCTGTAATAGAGTTATGTTATATCAAAGCTACGTTAAGATAATGGAAATATTTAACGAGCTTGGAATTAGTTTAACTGATTATATCTGTATACCTGTTGAGGTATGGAGAGAAATAATAAAGGATTATAAATCAAAATACAGTAAAGACAATTTATATCCTGATTTAAATCCAATTGAAATTGGTGTTAAGAAAAGAATAATTCCAACTGATGATGGAAAAAATGAAGATCCGTTAGTAGCTGGAGTTAAAGAATTAGTTGATAATGTAAAGATTTTGGAGGATTAAATTTATGAATCAACAACAAATGATGAAATTAAGAAAAATGCAAAAGCAAATGATGGAAGCTCAACAAAAGCTTGAAGAAACAATTTTCACTGGTACTGCTGGTGGTGGAATTGTTACTGTTGAGGTAAAAGGAAATCATGAGGTTGTATCAGTTAATATTGACCAAGAAGCTGCACAAGATGACATCGAAATGGTACAAGATTCAATCGTTTTAGCATTAAATGATGCCAATAAAAAGATTGAAGAGGAAAGCCAAAAGCTATTAGGTGGCTTCGGCGGAGGAATGGGTTTATTCTAAAATGAATAAATATCCTAAGTCTTTAGAAATTTTAATTGAATCTTATCAGCATCTACCTGGTGTTGGGCGTAAGTCTGCAGAACGTTTTGCATTATATACTTTATTCAATATGTCTAATGAAGATGTCGAAGATTTCTCTAATATTTTAGCAAGTATTAAAAAGGATATTCACATATGCCCTTCTTGTGGAAATATTTGCGAAGATGAATACTGCAGTATTTGTAGTAATGTTAAAAGAGATCATTCTTCTATTTTAGTAGTTGAAAGCATAAAGGATTTAATTGCAATTGAAAATACTAATCAGTTTAATGGAATATATCATGTCACTAACGGTGCAATAAATTTCTCTAAAGGAATTACTATTGATGACTTAAATATAGATTCATTAGTAGAAAAGGTAAAAAAGGGTGATGTTAAAGAAGTTATTCTTGCGACTAACGCAACATTAGAAGGCGAGACTACCGCAAGATATATAAAAGAATTATTAAGAGATTCTTCTGTTAAAATAACTAGATTAGCATCAGGATTACCTGTTGGTGGAGATATTTCATATGCGGATGAAATGACTGTTGTTAAAGCTTTTGAAGGAAGACATGAATATTGATGATAATAACATTTCATAGCTTAGATAATGAAGGAAATAAAGTGTTTTTTAAGAGTGAGGCTGAAATAATAGATAAATATTTCGTCTTTGATGATAAATCTCAAGAAAACACTAAAATTAAATTAATGTATGACACTTCTTCTATTAATATAGAAAGAATTGGAAATATAAATATGAAAATTCATCTATTATTAGATGAAATTACTAATTCAAAATACAGTAATTCCTTAGGATTAAAATTTGATTTTAAGGTCAAAACAAATGAATTAGATATAAAAAGTAATAAACTTTATGCTATGTACGATTTAATATTAGATGAAAACGTAATTTCTACGCATAAAATATGGATAATATTTAATTAAACTACTTGAAAATTACATATATTTTAAGTAAAATAGGTTGTAGCATTAAATTTGGAGGAATAAAAATGGAAAATATTTCTGAAATGGCTTTAATTGATGTTGCTTATAATGTTGTTAAGGAAGCAAATGCACCAATGCACATCAATGATATTATTGATAAGGTTTTTGAATTAAAAGGAATTGAAAAAACTAATGAATTAGTTTCAAAATTATATGTAGATTTAACTGCTTCTTCTAAATTTGTATTCATGGGCGATGGCTTATGGGATTTAAAGGAAAAGCAGTCATTAGAAGAATTTGACAAGGATGGTTCAGCATTTTGTAAGGAAGATCCAAACGCAGAACCTGATGATGAAGAAGAAATCGAAATCGAAGAGGATGAAGATGAAGATTCTGATGATGACTCTGATGATGACGACGATGAGGATGAAGATGAAGATTCTGATGATGACTCTGATGATGATTCTGAAGACGAATATGAATTCGATGATGAAGAAGAATCAGAAGATGAATCAGAAGATGATGAACTTGATGATGACGATTCTAACGACTTCGAGGAAGACAAGTACAATAAGTACATGGATGACTACGAAGATATGTACGAAAATTAATAAAATTTTACAACTTTAACATATTTTAGTGATATTATTTGGACATTTATGCCTTATACTATACTAAAATAGTTGATTGAATGTATTATTAATCATTAGCACAACCAACTTGGTTGTGCTTTTTTTTAAATTAATGTATAATTTTAGAAAAGGAGTGATTTTTTATGTATAAAATTGCACTTGTTGAAGACGAAAAAGAACTACAGGAGTTAGTGAAAAAATATTTAGTCAAAGAAGGCTATGAAGTAGTTACTTTTATGACTGGAGAAGATGCTATTGAGCATGCAGGAGATGATTTTCATCTTTGGCTTTTAGATATAATGCTACCTGGTGTAGTATCTGGATATGATTTAATTAAAAAAATTAGAGAATTAGACCCAAGAAAGCCAGTAATATTTACATCTGCACGTGACCAAGATATAGATAAGGTAATGGGACTTGAATTAGGTTCAGATGATTATGTACCAAAGCCTTATTCAATAAGAGAACTTGTATTAAGAGTTAAAAATTTAATTACAAGAAGTTATTCACAAGAGGTATCTGTAAAGAAAAATGTCGAGGATTTCAACGGTTATCAAATCGATTTTGATAAGCGTATTGTTACTGAGAATGGAAAGAATATTAACCTTACATCAAAGGAATATGATTTATTGTTATTTTTGTTAAAAAATAAGAGTAAAGCATTCTCAAGGGATCAAATACTAGATTCTGTATGGGGAAGCAATTATTTCGGATCTGATAGAGTTGTTGATGATTTAATGAGAAGATTAAGACAAAAAATGCCTAATCTATCTGTTGAGACAATCTATGGATTTGGATATAGATTAACACTATGAAAAAATTATCGATTCCTTCCCAATTAATAATCCTATTCTTCGCGATTATACTTGTTTCGATGTTAACTTTTACTTTAGCTATTGTTATGATGTTTAAATCAACATATGAAATAGATTATTTTGAACGTATTAAAACTGCGGCTGAAGATATCCAAAGATATGAAGCATTTATGGATAAAGATGAACTTGAAATAATAAAAGAAAATGCAATTGCGAACGGAGAAAGATTTTATAGAACTGAAGAATATGCAGATTCTTCTATAAATATAGTATTTAAAAAGGTCTATAGTGAAGATAGTGGTAAAGAACCATATGTTTCAAGAGATTATGATATGTTTATCAATAAGTATTTAGGCCTTGAAAATGATTCAAAATTGATTGAAAGCTCTGATTTACAAAGACACAACACCGTAGGTGTTGTTGGTAAAGAACGTTTTGGTAAATATGTAATATATTATGGATATTATACTAATGATGATGGTAATTCATATACATTAGTTTTAGCAACTGATGCCTTTGTTTCACAAAAGGTACAAACTGTTGTTATTGAATTATCAATTATGTTCTTCTTAATTATTGTTGTTGCGGTATTAGTAGTTTATTTATGGTCTAATGCGTTAACTAAGAGAATAAAGAAAATTCAAACTCACGTTATGGATTTACCTAAGAATAAATACGAAACATCATATAAGGATGATGCTGAAGATGAGCTTGGTGAATTATCTCGTTCTATTGATGAATTAAGAATTGAGGTTATGAAATCTGAAAAAACAAAGCGTGAGATGTTACAAAATATTAGTCATGACTTTAAAACACCAATTGCGGTTATAAAGAGTTATGCTGAAGCAATTGAAGATGGAATGGCAGATGAAAATGCCCCTGGAATAATTATTAATCAAGCTAATTCATTAACTAAAAAGGTGTCTTATCTTCTTCAATATAATTCACTTGAATATTTAACTAAAGATAG
>CACZRY010000142.1 GCA_902783745.1 uncultured Erysipelotrichaceae bacterium | reverse complement strand
GAAGAAGTAGTTAATCCTATAGAGTTTTATAAGGACGGTTTCTTTGGATATGGTGAAAAAGGAGATTTTACATATTTCTCTTTTTGGCATATTTTCCCAATAGTATTATTAATTGCCGCAATAATACTAACATATATTTATAGAAAAAAGCTTAGTGAATTTAAATATGAAAAACAAGTTAGATTTGTACTAGGATGTCTAATATTATTATTTGAGGCAGGTTATTATTGGAGATTACTTTATGTAGGAAGTGAAGGAGTATCTAATACATTACTTACTAAATTACCATTCCAAATATGTGAGTGGACTGCGATATTTGCGGCATTAACCTTATTTGTTGAAAATAAAACATTATTTGATATAGATGTATTTGTATGTCTAACATTAGGAATTGTTCCTTTAATTACTCCTGCAGTAATTACAACAACAGGTCCTACATATTTTAGATATTATCAATTCTTTGGTGAACACTTATTACCAATTTATGCAGTATTTTATATGATGTTTGTAAAATGTTATAAATATGATTTAAAAACTATTTATAAGCCTTTTATATTCTTAGTTATTTTAGCTATTATATCAATTATATTAAATCAAAATATTAAAGATGCTAATTACTTATATTTAGCTAATGATACACAAGGTGAAAGCTTAGCAAATATTTTACCTAAAAACATGTATTTAAAATTATTAATATATACTGGTGTTGTATTTATGTTATTTGCGATAGAATATCTTGTATTTAGATTATCATTTTATCTTGCGAATAGAATAAGAAATAATAAAAAGAATAATCATACATTAGATAATCCTAATGAAATTAATATAGGTGATGATAATAATGGAGAAGGTAATAATCGAGGTTAAAAATGTTTCTAAAAAGTATATAGATGGCGCAGAAGAAAAATATGCATTAAATGATGTATCATTAAATGTATATGATAAAGAATTCTTAGTTATATTAGGTGGATCAGGTTCTGGTAAATCCACCCTTTTAAACTTGATTGCAGGACTTGATGATATAGATTCTGGTAATATCATAGTAAATGGTAAAGATATTTCAAAATTTAATAAAAATCAATTAACATTATATAGAAGAAATGATATTGGATATGTATATCAATTCTATAATTTATTACCTGAATTAACTGTAATCCAAAATGTAACATTAGCCCCAGGCTCAAGAGACAAGAAAACCGCAGAAGAATTACTAAAAATGGTTGGTTTAGGTGATAAAATAGATAAATACCCAAATCAATTATCCGGAGGAGAACAACAGCGTGTCGCAATAGCGCGCGCTATTAATAAAAAATCTAATATATTATTATGTGATGAACCAACAGGTGCCTTAGATGATAAATCAGGAAGAGGAGTATTAAAATTATTAAGTAAGCTACATGATGATGGTAAAACAATAGTTTTAGTAACCCATATAAAGGATATAGCTAAAATAGCTGATAGAGTTATTACATTAAAGGATTCTTTAGTAATAAGTGATTCTAAGAATGAAAATAAGATATCAATAGATGAGGTATTTTGGTAATGATAAAGAAAATGATTTTACCATTATTAAAAAAATACATTGGTATTTTTATATCTATGATATTAGTATCTATTCTTTCTATATCATTATTATCAGGTGAAGCATCAGCTATATATAATTTAAATGAATCTTATAAGACTTATAAAACTGATTATAAATCAATGGATATAATGATATCTACTGATACATTTAAAAGAGATGATATTGATATATCTTTAGTAGATGGTGTTAATGAATACATATATAGATATACTAAAGATTTATATTTTGGTTATAACAATAATGGTAATGAAAGAATAATATATTCTAGAATATATACATATAATGATAATGATCCATTAATTAAAAGATATAGCTATTCTTATGGTTCATTTAATAAATATTATTTAAATATATCTCTTGCAAAGGCATTTGCTGATTTAAATAATTTAAAAATAAATGATCATATTAATTTTTATATTAACGATATAAAAATTCCTGCAAATATATATGAGATTGTTGATGCACCTGAAACATTATTCGTAACATCATATAAATATATATGGCAGGATAATAAAGACTTTGGTTATATTTATATAAATAACAATGAACTTAAAAGAGTAGTTGATTTATATAAGGATGATATTAATTTAGATGAAATATCAGATATTTTTAATGCTAATCAAATATTATTAAGTGTTAAAGATCAATATAATATTGATGATGTTAAATCTAATTTAGAAGAATATTTAGAATCAAATGGAATTACAATTAATGATTCTATTAAAGAATCTGATTCACCATATGATATATACATTCATACTTGTGTTGATCAAATAAGGACTGCCGCAATATTTTTACCTGTATTTTTCTTTTTAGTTACTTTAGTTATTATATTATTATTTATGAATCAAATAATTAAATCTATGACTAAAGAAATCGCAATAATGATATCTATTGGTGTTAAAAGAATAGAAATCTATGGCTTATTTTCTTTATTTATATTAATAAACACAATTATTTCATCTATTATTGGTAATATTATTGCAGTATTTATTACAAGATATACAACAAAAATATTTATTGATGTATATTCATTCCCAACTGTGGCAAGAGGATTAAATATTAATTTTATATTGTTATCTATAATATCTATTATTGTTATTGGTCAGATTGCATGTTTTATATCTTGTCGTAAGATATTAAACATGAATGTTACAAAAGCAATTAACAATAGTAGATTAATTAATAATAAGGAATCTAAGCTTGCAAGAATATTAACTAAGAATAGAAGTATTAGCTTTACCTTAGCAATTAATTCTATTTTTAAAAACAAGAAAAGATTTTTTGTTTCTATGTTTTCTACTTTCGCAACAATATCTATTGTATTATGTGCATTACAGCTTAATAACGCAATAAGTAACTTACTTTCTCATACAATTGATTTAAGACTTTCTTATGATTGTCAAATATATTCTAATGAAATATATGACAAAAGCTTTATAGATGATATATCGAGCAAAGATTTTATAGAAGATATTGAGGTTTGTTATTTTACATATGCTAAAGTAAAAGCAAATGATAAAGAATATTATTTAAAGACTCTAGCAATAGACTTAGATAGTAATTTGGTATTTATTCCAAATAATGATAATAAAAGAACAAATGTATTAGATAAAGGTATTATATTATCATTTAGTGATGCGAAAAACTTAGGTGTTAGTAAGGGTGATAATGTATATATTAATAATAAAGCGGTTAAGGTTACAGATATATCAAGACAGTATTATAATATGACAGAATATATGTCTAAACAACAAATGGATGAATTAGGTATTGAATATAAGTCTAGTCTTATTCTTAATACTAATAGTGAAGATAAGCTACTTAATTATTTAGCACATACTAATAATAATTCACTTGCGGTATTTTCTTCATCATTAAGAACTGATATATCTTCTTGTTTTTCACCAGTTAATTCTATTGTAATAGTATTAATTATATTCTCTTTATTAATTGGATTATCTATATTAACTATAATGTCAATAAATCAATTAAGTGATGATAAGAAGAATATATCTATAATGAGAGTAGTTGGATTTAGAATAAGAGATATATCTAAATATTTCTTAATACAGGAATTGTTATATATAGCTATAGCAACTATATTTGCAGTACCATCTACATTATTATTAACAAAAATATTATTAGGACATATTTCAACATATAGACAAATATATCCATTTATAATAGATATTAAAATAATATTATTATCTATTTTATTCTCAGTAATTATAATATTTATTTCTCATATAATATCTATGTTTAAAATAAACAAATGGAATTTGTCATTAAATACTAGATCAAGAGATTAAAATATATTAATTATTTAATTAGTTTTGTGATACAATTACTATGATTAATAAATTAAAAAAAGAGGTGGAATTATGGATTTAATAGAAAGCTTTTCAATAGATCATACTAAAATCATTCCAGGTATTTTCTTAAGTAGAGTAGATGAAATTGGAAGTGATTTTGTAACAACATATGATATTAGATTAAAAAGACCTAATAGAGAACCTGCGATAGATGTTTTAGCAATGCATTCACTTGAGCATATTATTGCGACATACTTAAGAAATAATAGTGAATGGAAGGATGAAATAATATATTGGGGACCTATGGGATGTTTAACAGGTTTTTATTTAATATTAAAAGGAAACCGTAAATCTAAAGAATTATATGATTTAATAATTAATGCATTTAAGGCAGTTAATAATTATGATACTGTCCCTGGCGCAACACCTGTTAACTGTGGTAATTATTTATTACATAATTTAGAAATGGCTAAGTATTATGCAAATGAATTTGTATCATATTTAGAGAATAATAAGGATAATAAGGATATTTATGAATATCCTAAGAAAGAACGCTTATTAACAGCTGATGGTAAGCATTTCTATGATTCTTAAGATATAATCTATGCAATTTTTTGCATAGATTTTTTCTCCTTAAAATACAAATACATATTTTGTGTTTATTAAAAATTAAATATGAACGCATAACTGAGCCATTTTTGATATTTTAATTTTAAAAATTATAGACTCTTTATAAAATATGTACTAGTACTTTTGATAAGTGAATTAAAAAATGGGGAAACACAAGTATTTACTTTTGAAATATATTTGCTATAATATAAGTGAAGTAAGAGATTACTCAAATCATTAGTCGGGCCAGAGACTATAAACCTGTCCCATTAGTCGGGCCAGAGACTATAAACCTGTCCCATT
>CACZRY010000141.1 GCA_902783745.1 uncultured Erysipelotrichaceae bacterium | reverse complement strand
AATATTGCATCAACAACAAAATCACATAGAAGTATTAATTTATTAGATGTCATTAAGAGCAATAAAGAATATTTACAAATTAATTTAACTAATGATGATAAGAATTTTAAAATAATTTTATCAGAAAAAGAAAAAAATTATTTTATTAATGGCATTAAAATTAATAAAGCAAGTGATTTTATTGGTAATTTAAAAACTGTTATGTTTTCACCACAGGATCAAGAATTAATTGATGGAAGTAAGCAGATAAGAAGAAGATTTTTAGATTTAGATATTTCATTAAATGATAAAGAATATTTAATTGCATTATCTAAATATAAAAAATTATTATCAGAAAGAAATAATATTTTAAAAAGTGATAAACTTAATCAAGCTTACTTAAATGTTATTACTTTAGAATTAATATCTAATTTGAAAATAATTAATAAAAAACGAAAAGATTTTATTAATTTATTAAATCAAAAATTAGAAGAAACATCTAAAGAATTAGGTATTAAAAAGATAGAACTTAAATATCATGAAACATATGATATTAATGATTTAGAAAAATCTTTTAGTGATAAGTTAAAATCTGATATTTTAACTAAATCTACTAATATAGGTACTCATAGAGATGATTTAATAATTTATTATAATGATTTACTTGCCCTAAATTATGCATCTGAGGGAGAAAAAAGAATTATTGCAATATCTATTAAGCTTTCATTAGCAAGGCTTATTGAGGATATATATAAGATAAAACCAATTATTATGCTAGATGATGTTTATGCATCCTTAGATAAGGATAAGATAAAAGCATTATCTAATTATGTTTTAAGAAATGGTCAAACATTTATTACAACAACAAGTATTTTAGAAATACCTGATGTTATCCTAAAGGATGCATTAGTTATTAGAATAGAGAAGGAGATAAAATGATGGAAGAGAATAAGGAATTAACTGCCAAGGAAGTTGAAGAACAGCTTCAGCAGGGTAATCCAGACGCAAATGAATACGATGCATCTGAAATCAAGATTTTAAAGGGTCTAGAACCAGTAAGAGAAAGACCTGGTATGTATATCGGTTCAACAGGCGTAACAGGATTACACCATTTAGTTTGGGAAATTGTTGATAACTCTGTAGATGAAGCATTAGCTGGATATGCATCACATATATTAGTTGAAATTTTACCAGATAATGTTATTAGTGTAACAGATGATGGACGTGGTATGCCAGTAGATATACACCCAGAAACTAAACGTCCAGCCCTAGAAGCAATTTTTACAGTATTACATGCCGGAGGTAAATTTGAGGAAGGTTCTGCATATAAGGTATCAGGTGGTCTACATGGTGTAGGTGCATCTGTTGTTAATGCATTATCTGAATGGCTTGAGGTTACTGTATCAAGAAATGGTAAGCAATATACTGAAAAATTTGAACGTGGTATTGTTACAACTGATATGTATGAGCATGATACATCAACTCATACAGGTACAAGAGTATCATTTAAGGCGGATTATGAAATATTCCATGATACAACAGTTTATGATTATGAAACTATAAGAAAAAGAATGCAAGAAACTGCATTCCTTAATTCAGTTTTAACTATTACTGTTGAAGATAAGCGTGATCCATCAAATATTATATCTAACACATATCATTATGATGGTGGTGTTAAAGAATATGTAGAATTCTTATCAAGTAAGAAAAATGTTGTAAACAAGGATATTATTTATACTAATACAATTGGTACTTATGAAGAAACAAATCAGGAAGGTAAGCAAGTTAAAAGACAGGTTGCAATAGAAATTGCAATGCAATATAACGATGGTTATAATACTGATGTTTATTCATTTGTTAATAATGTTAATACCCATGAAGGTGGTTACCATGAACAAGGATTTAAAATGGCCCTTCAAAGAGAATTAAAGAAATATGCAGAAGATAATAAGCTTTTAAAGAAAGATGAAGAAATTACTGGTGAAGACGTATTAGAAGGTCTTGTTGCAATAATTTCTATTAAGCATCCAAACCCTCAGTTTGAAGGACAAACTAAGTCAAAGCTTGGTAACTCTGAGGTTAGACCTTTAGTTTCACAAGCATTTGGTGAAGCTATGAAGCGTTATTTAGCTGAACATCCAAATGATGCTAGAACTATTATTGAAAAGTGCTTACTTGCATCACGTGCAAGAATTAATGCTCGTAAGGCAAGAGAAGCAACAAGAAGAAAATCTCCATTAGATTCATTAATGTTAAATTCTAAGCTTGCAGATTGTAGAAGTAAGGATCCATCTTTATCAGAGATGTATCTAGTCGAGGGTGATTCTGCCGGTGGTTCTGCAAAATCAGGTAGAAACTCTAATTACCAAGCAATCTTACCTTTACGTGGTAAGGTATTAAATGTACAAAAGGTACAGCTTGCAAGAGCATTAGAAAACAACGAAATCCTATCTATGATTCAAGCAATTGGTACAGGTATTGGTGAAGATTTTGACCTATCTAAGGCTAGATATCAAAAAATAGTAATAATGACCGATGCCGATGTAGATGGTGAGCATATTTGTATTCTATTATTAACTTTCTTCTTTAGATTTATGAGAGGATTAATTGAGGCTGGATATATTTATGTTGCAAAACCACCTCTATTTAAGATTCAATTTGGTAAAAATTTAGATTATGCTTATTCTGATGAACAGCTAGAACAATTAAAGCGTGATCCTAAATATTTAAATAAGAGATTTGAAATTCAACGTTACAAAGGTCTTGGTGAAATGGACCCATCTCAATTATGGGAAACAACTATGGACCCAGCAACTCGTACATTAGTAAGAGTTCACCTTGAAGATGCAATGATTGCAGACCAAACATTT
>CACZRY010000140.1 GCA_902783745.1 uncultured Erysipelotrichaceae bacterium | reverse complement strand
GAATTACAGAAGTTTATAGAAAAAGCAGAGGATTAATTTATTATGACTGATCGTATATTAGTTATGGAAGCCAGATATGATGAAATTTCTAAAGAATTATCATCACCTGAGGTTATGGCTGATTTTAAGAAAATTCAGGAATTATCAAAGGAGCAAAAACAGCTTGAAGCTCCTGTGTTATTATATAGAGAACAAAAGAAGTTATTAGATTCATTAGCTGACTTAAAGGAAATGAAAAAGTCAGATGATGAAGAAATAAGATTAATGGCTGAAGAAGAATTACAGGCTGCAAATAAGAGAATTGATGAAATTGAAGAAGAAGTTAAGATTTTATTATTACCAAAAGATCCTAACGATGACAAAAACGTTGTTGTTGAAATTAAGGGTGCAGTAGGTGGAGATGAAGCTAATATCTTCGCTGGTGATTTATTTAGAATGTATTCAAAATATGCAGATTCTAAGGGATGGAAGATTACTATAGACGATTCTATGGATGGCGCTGCAGGTGGATATTCTAATATTTCATTTACAATTTCTGGTGATTCAGTATATTCTTATATGAAATATGAATCAGGTGGACATAGAGTACAACGTATTCCAACTACTGAAGCAAATGGACGTATTCAAACATCTATTGCAACAGTATTAGTTATGCCTGAAGCTGAAGAGGATGATTTTGAAATTGATGAAAAGGATTTAAAGATTGATACATTCTGTTCATCAGGTCCAGGAGGACAAGGAGTTAACACTACTTATTCAGCAGTTCGTGTAACATATATTCCAACTGGTGATTTCGTTGCATGTCAGATTGCAAGATCTCAACATGAAAATAAGGCAACAGCTATTTCTTTATTAAGAACAAGATTAAAGAATAGACGTGACCAAGAAAAGGCTGAAAAGGAAGGTTCTGTAAGACAAAACTTAGTTGGTAGTGGTGAAAGAAGCGAAAAGATTCGTACTTATAACTATCCACAAAACCGTGTTACAGACCATAGAATAGGTCTTACTATTAATAGATTAGATGCAATTATTGAAGGAAAGCTAGATTTAGTTATCCAACCTTTAATTGATGAAGATCAAAAGAGAAAGCTTGAGAATCAAGACGCAATTCGTTTATAATATAAAACCTAAGTAAGGGGGGATGTATTTGTATAACAATGTTCATATTTTAAGAAAGAACTTACACATGACACAAGAAGATTTAGCTAAGGCTGTCGGTGTAACAAGACAAACAATCATATCTATTGAACAGGGAAAATATATTGCATCTCTACCACTAGCATTAAAGATTGCAAAGGTATTTAATACCCCTGTTGAAAATATTTTTGAGTTAGGGGATGAAGATTAATGAATCAAAATACGGTTAAAGATTTAAGAGAACAAACAAAGCTTAAGTTGCTTATAATGAGTATGTCATTATCAGTACCTATTATTGTTCTTGTTGTATTATATGTTTTAAATACAACAATATTAAATGATTCTGTATTCGTTAAAAAGTCAATGTTTGGTTCAATGCCATGGGTTCCTGGTGTTGTTGGTGGCTTATTCATTGTATATATTTTAGCAAAGCTATTTAAATATATTAGAATCTTAAAAGATGATGAATATGCTAAAACTGTTGCAATAGTAAAAAATGATGAAAGAAATAAATTTATTTCTACATCAGCAAATAACATGGCATCTAAGATTTTTATCTATGTTATGTGTGTTGCAACACTAATAACTGCATTCTTTTGGACTGAATTATTCTTAGGTTCATTAATTTGCTTAATTATATTTATTGTAATTAAAGTATTTGTTTGGATTGTATTCATAAATAAATATTAAAAAGGAGGGGCGTTATGAAAAAGATATTAAAATTATTTATTTCAATAATGCCTCTTTTTATTTTGTCTTCATGTAGTATTAAAACTACATTTAATGATTCCTTTATAGCATTAGGTACAGTTATAGATATAACTATATATAACGATTTAGATTCACAATCACATTATAATGATATAAAGAAAATAATGCTTGATATATCAAATGTATCAAATCAATATGAATTATTATCAGATAAGACTTATTCAATTTATAATTTGAATAAAGAAAGAATTATTTATAATAAAGATAATAATACTTATTATAGTTTATTATCTGATTTATTAAATGTATCATTTGAAATTAAAGATAAAACAAATGGTTATTTTAATCCATTTATTGGAAATTTAAGTAATAAGTGGAAGACATTTATTGAATCAGGTAATGCTATAAATTATCCAAAGTCAGATGAAATAAATAAATTATTAGATGAAATGAATTCTTCATCAATTGAAATTAATGATGAATATATAACGATTAAAGGGAACGCATGTATAGATTTAGGTGCAATTGCTAAAGGTTATGCTGTAAGCAAGGCTTTAGATTATTTAAAAGATAATAATGTATCTAATTTTATTATTAATGCAGGTCAATCTAATATATCGTTTGGTGTCAAGCCAAATAATAAATATACAATACAATTAACTGATTTTAATACTAAATTAAAGATATTAAACACTATTGGTATAGTAAAAGGGAATAACAATAATATTACAACATCTGCGATGGGAGAGCAAAGTATTTATTATAATAATTCATATATT
>CACZRY010000139.1 GCA_902783745.1 uncultured Erysipelotrichaceae bacterium | reverse complement strand
TTAGTGATGAAGGTAAACTTTACGCAATTACTGTATTTAATATTTTAACAATCATTTCTTGTATTGTTTCTTATGTACGTATTGTAAAGATACATTATAGAATAAGAAAACATAAGCTTACATACCAAGAAGCTAATGCTATGGAATTAAAACGAGAAGAAGAAATGAGAGAAAAATTCAAAAAAAGAAGAGAAGAGTTCCATAATAGAAGATTAAAAAAAGAAGAAGATAATATTTTAAATAATTAAAAAAATAATGCATTTCAAATATAAAAGCAAGGATTTCTTTAATAGAAATCCGATTTTTATTTTAAAAAGTAAAATTATTACTATTAATTTTAAACTAAATAATTTATAATATAGTACAATGAGAGGTATTTATAGTTATGAAAGTTAGAGATGAATTTAGTAAAAATATGGTCTCAACTCAGGAATTACCTACTCCTGAGGAAATCAGAAAAATGTATCCATTATCTGATGAATTAAAGGCCATTAAAGAAAAAAATGATAAAGAAATAAGAGATATTTTTACAGGTAAGAGTGATAAGTTTATTCTTATAATTGGACCTTGTAGTGCTGATAGAGAAGATGCAGTAATCGATTATGTAAAAAGATTAAAGAAAATATCAGCTGATGTATCTGATGTATTAACTATTATCCCAAGAGTTTATACAGGAAAGCCAAGAACAACTGGTGCTGGTTATAAAGGATTAGTACATCAACCAGACCCAACAGGTCAACCAGATATGTTAAAAGGTATTATTGCAGTAAGAAAGCTACATATGGATGTATTAAAGGAAAGTGGATTCTCTGGTGCAGATGAAATGCTTTATGCTGAAAATTATGCATATGTTTCTGATTTATTATCATATATTGCAGTAGGTGCTAGATCTGTTGAGGATCAATCTCATAGATTATTAGCTTCTGGTATGGATGTACCAGTTGGTATGAAAAATCCTACATCAGGTGATTTATCAGTATTAATGAATTCTATTCTTGCTGGTCAAAGCCCAACAACATTTATTTATCGTGGATGGGAAGTTGAAACTAAGGGTAATGATATGTCACATGCTGTATTAAGAGGCTATGTTGATAAACGTGGTGTATCACATCCTAATTACCATTATGAGGATTTAGCTACATTAGCTAAGCTATATCAAGAAAAGGGATATAAGAACCCTGCATGTATTGTTGATTGCAATCACTCAAATTCAGGTAAGCAATTCCTAGAACAAATTCGTATTGCAAAAGAAGTACTTCACTCAACAAGACATAATCCTGAAATATTTAAGTTAGTTAAGGGATTAATGATTGAATCTTATATTGAAGATGGCAATCAAAAGGTTGATGGCGGATGCTATGGCAAATCAATTACAGACCCTTGTTTAGGTTGGGAAAAGACTGAAAAATTAATTCATGATATTGCTGAATTAAGAAGAGGTCATATATCATAAAAAATAGGTGATGCATATGCATCACCTTTATTTTTTGTATAATGATTTATCTATTAGCTTTAAATCATCAAATATATGAAGATCTTTTTCTAATAACATACAAGTAAAATCATAACATTTTTTTGCATCTACAATAATTGAATTTGCATTTCCAAATTTAAAATATGAAGCAATACCTAATTCAATCATAGGTTCTTCAAGTTTTATATAATGCTCTGATAGATGTGGGTTTAGGGTAGAGTAATGCTTTTTCATATTATACTCTTTTATAATATCACCCTTTTTAGAATAGAATTTATATGTGTGTTCTGATAATCTATTAGGTACATTATATTTTTCTTCAATAGAATGTATAAAGGTATTTTTTATTAAAGATGCACCTAAAAATAATATTTTAGCATTTATAGTATGAAGCATACCAAAACAAGAAGTAGCTGATACTGGAGTTTTTTGATTGTCATCATATTTAATATAATCTATATTCTTGCCATATAATACTATAGAATGAGTTGGATGAAAACTTCTTATAAATCCCATTCTTAATGCAATATTTGGAAGAACTCCGACACAAGAATTTTCTTGTTCTAAATCTAATACATCTAAATCCTTATTCATAAAACTCCATGTATGAGAAGGCATCATTATAGTACCATCATAAAAATATTCTTTTAATGCATTTATTAAACCTGTAGCACCAAATTCGATTTCTCCAATCGCTTTTAAAGAGGAATGAATCATAATGCTATCATTTGATTTAAGTCCTATTGATTTTAGAGTATTAAATATATCTTTTTTAGTAAGCATTTAAAATCACCAAATGTGATTATACATTATTAATATTAATTAATAAAGCATTTTTAAAAGATTGAAAAAAATACTAATTGTGCTAAAATTAAAGCACTGAATTTGAAAAGAGGTAGATATTATGCCATGTACAACAATATTAGTTGGCAAAAAAGCAAGCTATGATGGTTCAACTATGATAGCAAGAAATGATGATAATCCATCAGGTACATTTCAAGAAAAAGATTTTTTAGTTGTAACTAAGGATATGCAACCAAAACTATATAAAACTAAAATATCACATATAGAAATTCCATTAAATGAAGAACCTTTATCATATACTGCATTCCCAAATGTTACTAAAGAAAATGGTATATGGGCCGCATCAGGAATCAATTCATTAAATGTAGGTATGACTGCAACTGAAACTATTACATCTAACCCAAGAGTATTAGGTGCTGATCCATATACTAAGGATTTATATAACAAGATAACATCAGGTATTGGTGAAGAAGATTTAGTGGTTTTAGTATTACCATATATTAAATCTGCAAGAGAAGGTGTAATAAGACTTGGTATGTTACTAGAAAAATATGGTACATATGAGCCAAATGGAATTGCATTTAATGATAAAGATGAAATATGGTATTTAGAAACTATAGGTGGACATCATTTTATCGCAACAAAAATTGATGATGATAAATATGTATCAATGCCAAACCAATTAGGTATAGATAATTTTGATTTAGATGATGCATTAGGTGAACAAAAGAAATATATTTGTTCAAAAGACTTAAAAGAATTTATAAGTAATAATCACTTAGATATTAATAACAATAATAAATTTAATCCAAGATTAGTTTTTGGCTCTCATGATGATTCAGATCATGTGTATAATACTCCAAGAAGCTGGGCTATAATGAGATACTTTAATCCACGTACTTTCAAGTGGGATGGAACTGATGCAACATATACACCTGAATCAGATGATATTCCATTCTCATTAGTACCTGAACGTAAAATTACAATAGAAGATATGAAATGGGCTTTATCTAATCATTTCCAAGGTACTTTATATGATCCATATTCTAAAGTAGAATCTCCATTAAAAAATAAATATCGTTCTATTGGTGTTAATAGAACATCTTTAATTGCATTACTACAAATAAGAGGGTATATGGATGATTTAAGACAAGGTATAGTATGGTTTAGTTTTTCATCTAATGTATTTAATCAGCTTGTACCATTCTATAGTAAAGCAACAAAAGTACCAAGCTATTTTAGATGTAAAAAAGCAATTGATGTAAATACATTTTATTGGGTAAATAGATTAATAGGAGCACTTGCTGATGCAAACTATGATAAAACTATTACAGATATTGAAAGATATCAAGCAAGTTTAATGTCAAAATGCCATGAAATTATTACTAAATATGATAATATAAAAGATATAAATATAGATATGTTAAATGATGC
>CACZRY010000138.1 GCA_902783745.1 uncultured Erysipelotrichaceae bacterium | reverse complement strand
CCTAAAGATACTATTAATGGTAATAAGCTTAATGTTACAAAGAATCCTTTACTACTTCTTAATCTTAATGATGAGATATAAGCATAAATAACACCAAATACTAATGCTAAACCTCCCATTATTAATAAATTTTCAACTGTTACTGCTGAACTAAAAATTGAATTAGTCATATAAACCTCCTAAATTATTTAGATAATTACTATCTTTATTTTTATTTAAGCTTAATAAATTTAATGAATATATTAATTGACTTCTTCCTAAATTATCTAAAGACTTTTCTTGAATCATCTTATATGCAGTACCATATTTAGAAAAGCTTGCTTTAAATATTTTATTTTCATCTAATAAATGAGATAACCATAAAGGCATAGAATCTTGTACCTTTATTTCTAATATTGCAAAACCTTTATCAAGTAAAGGAATACCTTCTAATGATGTATGTAGATTTAAATCCTTTACTCTATATCTTGGGTTATAATCAATTGTTAATCTTAAATCTCCATCAACTTCAAAATAAGCCGCTCTATCATAAATGATTAAGCATGATGGGATTAATGATTTATAATAATCTCTAAAATATGTAATCTCTTTTGCGATTTGTGATGAATCTAAATCATTTTCATATTTAAAGAATTTTTCAACCTTATTCTCATCTAAAGACATTCTTCTTTTATAAACAATACCATTATATTTTCTTTTTAATTCTAAAAATACTTTACTATCCTTATTTGCAATACCATAGCTTCTTAAGCGTATCTTTTCTTTATAATTAGGCTTTTCTATAGATTTTCTTATTAATCTATAATCTATAGTGTCATAATATAATGACTCTATAGATGTTATACCAAATTTATCAATTTCCATATGTCCTACTAAGCCATTCTTTAGTGCGTTTATTTGTTCTAAAGAGACTATATATTTATATTCATATCTTTTCATTACATTAATATCTGCCATAATATAGCTCCTTTCTTTATACAGCTATATTATAGATAACATAACTTAAATGAACCTTTATTGAAGCTAAATTTTACTTTAAATTTAAAAAAAGAAATACCATCCAAAACGGGTGGTATTTTATAATTTAGTTATTCTTTAAAGTTTTTTACATTACAACGCATTGCGTTTAATATACATATTATTGCAACTCCTACATCACCAAATACTGCAAACCACATTGTTATTTTACCAACACTTTCAAGTTCTAGTATTCCTGTTGCTGATAATATCATAATAATAAATTTAATTGCTAATGCGAAAATAATATTTTCTTTTACAATTCTTAGTGTCTTTTTTGCAATTCTTTTACATATAGATAAGCTTTTTAAATCATCATGCATTAATACTATATCTGAAGCCTCAATCGCAGCATCAGAACCAACTCCTCCCATCGCAATACCAATATCTGATTGCATAATTACAGGGGCATCGTTAATTCCATCACCTATAAAGCATAATAATTCATCATCACGCTTATTATCTAGTAATTCTTTTACTTTTTCTACTTTATTTTGAGGTAATAAGGATGCGTTAAATTCAGTTAATCCTAATTCTTTTGCGACATGATATGCAACATCAGGATTATCTCCTGTAAGCATAACTGTTTTAGCACCTAAAGAATTTAAGTAATTTATTGTTTCTTTTGCATCTTCTCTTATCTCATCGCTTATCACTATATAGCCTAAAAATACATTATTTTTACAAACATATACTATTGTTCCAATATCATTAGACTTTATATATTCAATTCCAAACATATCCATTAATTTAGAATTACCTGCTAATATAACATCATCATTTGATGTTGCTTTAATACCTTTGCCTAAGATATTTTCTAAAGTGTATGTATTTGGAATTGTTTTATTATATGCTTCTTTAATTGATAATGCGATAGGATGCATAGAGTCACGTTCTGCAATTGCTGCAGTTTTTAATATTTCATCCTTTTTATCTAAAGGGAAAATTTCTTTTATTGCAAAATTTCCTTTAGTTAATGTACCTGTTTTATCAAAAACAAATACATTTGCTTTATTAAATCTTTCTAAATGAATAGAACCTTTTATTAATATACCATTCTTAGATGCACCACCAAGTCCTGAGAAGAATGACATAGGAATAGATATAACAAGTGCGCATGGACATGATACAACAAGGAATGATAATGATCTATAGATCCATGTTGTAAAAAGTCCCCAGTCCTTATTCCATTCTTTATTGATAATTGCATATAAAACTGGTGGTATTAATGCTAGCGCTATTGCTAAGAATACAACTATAGGTGTATAGTATCTTGAAAATTTAGTTATGAATGCTTCAGACTTTGATTTTTCTGATGAAGCATTAGAAACTAAATCTAATATTTTAGATACAGTAGACTCACTATAAGTTTTAGTAGTTTTAATTTTAATAGATGATGTTATATTAATAGAACCTGATATAACATTATCTCCTTCTTCTATATCTTTAGGTAATGCCTCACCAGTTAAAGCTTTTGTATCAAGTGATGACTTACCTTCTACAATAATTCCATCTAATGGAATTCTTTCACCTGGCTTAACTAATATCAAATCACCTATTTTAACATCTATTGGATCAACTATAACCTCATTACCATCTTCTTTAATCAAATTAGCATAGTCAGGTCTTATATCCATAAGACTACTAATAGATTTTCTTGATTTAGATGCGGCATAAGATTGGAACCATTCTCCAACCTGATAAAATAATAATACTGCACAAGCTTCATCAAATCCTTCTGGTTTATTTGTTGTAACACCTGTATAAATACCAAGCCCAAACGCACCTAGTGTTGCGATAGCCATTAAAAAGTTTTCATCAAAAACTTGGCCATGGCATATATTAATTACACTTTTCCTTAATACATCATATCCAATATAAAAATATATAGCTAAATAAAGAATCAAGGGGATAATCCATCCAATATTAGTATTTGGTATTAATGATGCTAATCCATTTGGAAAATCATTTATAAATGCATTTTCAAGTATTAAATTAGTAATTAAAACTATTAAGAATAATACAAGTGAAATAATTATTCTTTTTAAGTTCTTCTTTTGTTTTTTAGTCATAATATCACCTAGTTGATTAATTGAACATCTATTCAATTATAAAAATATAATTAGATAGTACCGAGGTACTATCATTTTAATTATTCATTTATTGCAAAATCAGGTTCAACCTTCTTGCAAGCCTTTAATACAGTTTTAAGCAATGAATCAGGGTCTTCTGCAACTAATGTCATTTTTTGTGTCATAAAATTGATTTGACAATCATTAATACCATCTAGCTTTTTAATTGCATCTTCACACTTTTGCGCACATACTGCACAATCAACCTCAATTTGGTATGTCTTTCTCATAATTAGATCTCCTTATTATTCTTCTGAAATATGCTCAAGTGCATATTTAAATATTGTTGTAATATGGTCATCATCAAATGAATAATATACTTCTTTTCCATCTTTTCTTGCTTTAACCAATTTAGCATCTCTTAATATTCTTAATTGATGTGAAACAGCACTTTTATTCATAGAAACACATAAACATATATCTGTAACATTTAACTCATTATCAGTTAATGTATATAATATCTTACAGCGTGTTTGATCACCTAATACTTTAAAAAGGTTAGATAAATCTTCCATTTGTTCTGGATTAGGCATAGTTTCTTTTATTGCATCTAAACTCATATTAACAACTCCTTTGCTCACCTATATTATACAACAGTTGAATAATTAGTCAACTATTAAATTGTTTATTTTTTAAAAAAAGGAAGCTGAATAAATCAGCCTCCAATACAAACTATAACTTAATTCCTCTTTTTTCAAGATAATCTATACCATATTTTTCAATGATATAATCCATATCCTTATCTCCTCTACCAGAAAGGTTAACTAAAATAGTACCTGTCTTCTTAGTTGTTCTTGCAAGTCTCATTGCATAAGCAACTGCGTGAGAAGATTCTACTGCAGGAATGATACCTTCTAATCTAGGTAGAGTAAAGAATGCTTCTAGTGCTTCATCATCAGATATAGTATCATATTCAACTCTACCTATATCATGTAAAAATGCATGTTCAGGACCAACAGATGGATAATCAAGACCTGATGCAACAGAATATACTAAATCTGGGTCACCATTTTCATCCTTTAACATAATAGAGTTAAATCCATGCATAATACCTTCGCTACCAAATGCCATTGAAGCTGCATTATCTCCTCTTTTGCTTCCACGTCCTAAAGGTTCAACACCAACAATCTTAACAGGATCATTTAAGAATGGAATAAACATACCAGCAGAGTTAGATCCTCCACCAACACATGCACATACTACATCAGGAAGTAATCCTGTCATTTCCTTGAATTGTTCTTTTGCTTCAATACCAACAACAGATTGGAAATCACGAACAATTAAAGGGAATGGATGAGGTCCTACAACTGAACCAATGCAATAAATACAATCCTTATATTCTCTTAAATAAGCCTTGAATGCTGCATCAACAGCTTCTTTTAAAGTTTGCTGTCCATCAGTAACTTCAACAACTCTTGCTCCTAAAAGCTTCATTCTTGCAACATTTGGTGCTTGCTTTTTAATATCAACAGCACCCATATAAATGTCACATTCTAATCCAAAATATGCAGCTGCAGTTGCAAGGGCAACACCATGCTGTCCTGCACCTGTTTCAGCAATAATCTTCTTCTTACCCATAAATTTAGCAAGTAATCCTTCACCCATACAGTGATTGATTTTATGAGCACCAGAATGATTTAAATCTTCTCTTTTTAAATAGATTTGTGCACCACCACAATATTTAGATAATCTTTCACAATGATAAACAGGTGTTGGTCTACCTTGGAATTCTTTTCTAATTCTTCTTAATTCATTAATGAATTGTGAAGAATGGCATATTGTTTGATATGCTTCATTAATTTCTTTAAATGCTGGCTTTAATTCCTCAGGAATATATGCTCCACCATATTTACCAAAATAACCATCTTCAGTTGGATAGTTTTTTAAATATGTTTCGAAATCAACATCATTAATTTTCATTTTAATACCTCTTTTAACTAATCTACATTTGTAGATTCATATACATATTAATTAGTTTTTATTGTCTACTCTTTCAGTTTCTTTTGCAACTAAAATGTCTTTATCTGAAAAATCAACATCTTCAAACTTTTGTAATAAATCTTCAACAGTTAACTTTTGCTTTTCTTCGCCAGATACATCATAAATTATATGACCATTATTAAACATTAATAATCTATTACCATATTTAATAGCATCACGCATGTTATGTGTAACCATTACTGTAGTTAAATGATTTTCTCTAACAATTTTATCAGTTAAAGTTAATACTTTTCTTGCAGTCTTAGGGTCTAAGGCAGCAGTATGTTCATCTAAGAATAAGATATCTGGCTTTTCTAATGTTGCCATTAGTAATGTTATTGATTGTCTTTGACCGCCAGATAAAAGACCTATTTTTGAAGTTAATCTCTTCTCTAGACCTAATCCTAAATCAGCAACCATTTCTTTATAAGCCTCAGTATCAGACTTCTTAAAGCCCCATAATAAAGTTCTTCTTCTAGGTCTTCTCTTTGCAATGTTCATATTCTCAAGAATAGACATATCAGGTGCAGTACCTTGATATGGATCTTGAGCAACACGACCAATATATTTTGCTTTCTTATGTTCTTTATATTTTGTTACATCGTGACCATTAATTTGGATATATCCTTCATCAGGAATATATGTACCTGATACCGTGTTAAAGAATGTAGATTTACCTGAACCATTACCACCGATGATAGTTACGAATTCACCTTTTTTAAT
>CACZRY010000137.1 GCA_902783745.1 uncultured Erysipelotrichaceae bacterium | reverse complement strand
GCACCTGAATTAAGAAGAGCTATGGAATACCATAAAAAAGAAGAAAAGAAAAATGAAATGATGCTTACTCCTACTCAAGCAACAAAAGATGCAATCTGTGATTCTGTATTTGATATGTCATCTGAAAAGGTTGGTGCATTAATTACAATTGAATTACAAATGTCTTTGGACCAATATGCAGAAAGAGCTATTACCCTAAATTCTGATATTTCAAAAGAATTATTGGAACAAATATTTATTAAAGATTCACCTTTACATGATGGTGGAGTAATCATAAGAGGTAATAAAATAGTTTGTGCAGCTGCATATTATACATTAACAGAAGACCAATCATTAGATAAAACAGTTGGTTCTCGTCACCGTGCCGGTGTAGGTATTTCTGAAATCACTGACTCAGTTACAATCATTGTATCAGAAGAAACAGGTGATGTTCATGTTGCAACATCAGGATTTATGAAGCCTATGGCATCTAAGGCAGAACTTGCCGATTACTTAAATATGACATTAAACTAAAAGGAGGAATAGTAAATGAAAGTTTTAATATTAATCGCTCAAATTTTATTATCTCCTTTTGCACTTTTATTTAGAGCTAATGCAAAGCCATCTCCAAATAAAAGAGTAAGTATAATTCTTGTTGCATTAGTATCTATATTACTACTTGCAGTATTAATTTTGATTTATTATAACAAGTATATTATTGGATAGGAGAATAAAAAATGATATTAGAAGCGTTTGACATTTGGAGCTTTATAGCCCAAAGTCCAATAATTCCTCTTGTAATATCTACTATAATTTTAATAATAATCCTTGTACAATGCTTCATGAAGCATATATTCTATAAGGCAAGATTTATAATTTCATTCGCAATGGTATTTATTGCTGCATTATTATTTGTTTTTTATGACAAGATTAAAGAATCATCTAGTGACAATCCTTTATGGCTAAATGTTACAAATATCGCATTTATTTCACTAGAATTAATATCTTTAATTACTTTATTTGTAACAGTTGATTTCACATTGTCAAATGAAAAAATATCTAAAGAATTAACAAATTCCCTTAATGAAACTAAATATTATGTTTTATTAGATAAAAAGGATAGAGTTAAAGAAATGTCTAAGCTTTTAGAAAAAGATTTAGATTATAGTGATGGTACATATTACAAAAAGAATATTTTTGATGTAATAGAAAAGAAATATAGAATAATTGGAATGAATGACGAAGAAGCTTATAAAGCTGATCTTAAAAAATTCTTTAATCACTATGGTGATAAGGTAGAAGAAGGTAAAGTAAATAAGCTTATTATCAATTTAGAAGATGATAATGCCGTACATTCTGCAATGTATTTTAATGAAACTACAATATTCATTAATGGTAAATATAAAGGAAGAATTCTTATTGGTGATAAAAAAGATAAGAATTCATTATTAGGTGTTGAATCTGAACTTGCAGAAGTTAAGGAAAACTTAGATTTAATATCTGAAAGATTTATAGTAGTATTAAACAATTCAAGTGATGGTATATTTTTTAATACATTATCATTAAAACAAATATGGTTTAATGATGTATTAGTAAAGAAATTAAATTTGAATGGAAATTCAATGTCATCAAATGAATTCTATAAAAATATCGCACCAGAGAATTTATCACTTTATCAAGAACAAATGACTAAGCTTTCTAATGATGAATATAACATTACCTATAAATATAATACAGGTGGTGGTTATGTTTATATTAAAGAGGTTGGTAAAAAAATTGTTACTGATAATGTAGTTGAATTATGTGGTATTATGCATGTATTTGGTGATTTTGGTTATCAAAAAACTGATTCTCCACTTGATCAGGTTGGAGATGAAATGAAGATGAAGCTTCAATTAAAGAAATTAATTAATGAAGGAAAAACATTTGAAGTTGTATATTTTAAATGTGAATCTATTCCTGATATCAATCAAGCATACGGTAGAGCAATTGGAAATGAAATGTTATCACAATATGTTAAAGTTATTCATGAGAACTTTGTTTCTGATGATATGATATATAGAGTATCTGGTTTAGAGTTTGTTGCATTTATAACAAATTACAATAGAATGGAAGCACTAAAGGCAGGACTTAATAATGAAGAAAGATTATTACATGTTTCTGCAACATTTGGTGATAGAAAGATAGTATCTGAGGTTAAGATGGGTATTTCATTTACAAATGATACTATGAATCCAGCAGATGTAATACAAAATGCTTACCAAGCATTAAAAATTGCATCAAATGAGCAATATGCTGCATCTTTCGCATATTATAAGGATATAAAATAATGAATAAAAATAACGTTAGAATTGATGCCTTAGAAAAAAGAAAAAATAAAGATAATATTAAATCATCTAATAAAGTAGTTTCAGATTTAATAAATTCTAAGATATTAGATAATCATAAAAATATTGGTATATATTATCCAATAGGTAAAGAAATATCTTTATTAGGCTTATTAGAACATTATAAAGATAAGAATTTTTATCTACCTATTACAAGAGATGAGATATCATTTATTAAATATAGCTTAGGCGATAATTTAGTAGATGCTAAATTTCATACTAAAGAGCCTATAGGTGATATTACAAAAAGGGATTCAATAACTTGCTTTTTAATACCTTGTGTTGCTGTATCTAATGATTTAAAAAGAATTGGATATGGTAAAGGATATTATGATAGGTATTTAAAAGGATATAATGGATTAAAGATTGGTATATGCTATAGTGATTGCATATATGATATAGAATTAGATTCTTATGATATTAAATTAGATTTAGTTATAAAAGGGTGATAATGTGACAACTGCAGTCATAGTCGCAGCAGGTAGTGGTACAAGAATGGGCCTTGATTCTAATAAGGCTTTAATAAAGCTTGGTAATAAAAGAGTTTTTATGTATTCAGTATCACAATTTATGAAATATGTAGATGAAATCATTTTAGTAATAAGTGAAAAAGATTCTTTTATTATTGATGAACTACCTAAGAATATTAAATATGTATTTGGTGGTAAAAGTAGAGGAGAATCTGTTTATAACGGAATAAAGGCAGCAAGTGGTGATTATGTATTAATTCATGATGCTGCAAGACCTTTTATTTCATCTGATGTAATAAAAGAAATTACTACAAATATTTCTCATAAAGAAGCAGTATTATCTTATTTAGAATCTGTTGATACTATTAGATATAACGATAATTCTAAGCTTACGTTATTAAATAGAGATAATGTTATAAGAGCTGCAACACCACAATGTGCACCTAAGGATTTATTGCTTGATGCATATCAAAAGAGTTTTAATGAAAATAAGCAATTTACTGATGATATTGCAGTATTAGAAAATTATTATCCAGATATTAAAATTAATTTAATTAAAGTAAATAAGGAAGCATTTAAATTAACTTACCCTATTGATTTAAAGTTAGCTTCAGTTATTTGGAGGGATTATGATTAGAATTGGACATAGTTGGGATACACATAAGCTTGTAGATGGAAGAAAGCTTATACTTGGTGGTGTATTAGTTAAATCAGATATAGGTCTTTTAGGACATAGTGATGCTGATGTTGTATTACATGCAGTAGCTGAATCATTACTTGGCTCACTTGCATTAGGAGATTTAGGTACATTTTATCCTGACAATAGTGATAAAACATTAGATATGGATTCTAAAATAATTCTTAAGGAATGTTATAATAGGGTATTAGATAAGGGATATCATTTAAATAATTTAGATGTAATGATATATTCACAAAATATAAAAATAAATCCTATAAGATTAGATATTCAAAAGTCTATAGCAAATATATTAAATGTAGATTTAGATCAGGTATCTATTAAGGCAACAACATATGAAAAAATGGGATTTATTGGAAGAGGAGAAGCAATTGCTTGTGAGGCAGTTTGCTTAGTATCAAATGATTAAAATATTATTTATATGTCATGGGTCAATTTGTCGTTCTCCTATGGCAAGGTTTATATTTCAAAATGAAATAGATAAATTAGGATTGCATGATAAATTTTATGTAAATGCTAAAGCTGTATCAGAAGAAGAAATAGGAAACGATATGTACCCACCAGCAAAGAAATGTCTTTTAAAACACAATATTAAGTTTGAAAAGACATCATCAAGTAAGGTTACATTAAGTGATTATTCATATTACGATTATTTAATAATAATGGATAGAAGTAATAGATATTTACTAAATCAAATTATAGGTAATGATAGTATGAATAAGGTACATACTTTGTTAAGCTTTCAAGGATTAGATAGAGATATTTCTGATCCTTGGTATACAGGAGATTTCGAATTATGCTATAAAGATATAGAATATGGAGTAAAAGGATTGATTTCTAAGCTTATATAATCTTTTTTATAGCACATATTTGTATTATAATTTAGTAGGTGATTGATTATGGTTATTAATTGTGATAAGGGAATGTACATCCTTGAAAGAAATTTTAGAGATGCATTCAACTTAGAAGAATTCCAAAGAAAATATTTCGAAGAATTCTTTGATAAATATGAATATATTGTTGGAGATATTTCATCAACAATTCTTAGATTAAAGGGATTTGATTTAAATCCTAAGAGTAAGAATTATTTTAAAAATATAGATGAATATTTAGATAAATCTTGTGCGTTTGGATGTCCTTTTTATGTTTTAAGAAGAATTCATTCAGAAGAAGAATTAAAAAAACTTGAAGATTCTAAGATTGTAGATGAAGTACCAAGAATTACAGTTAAGGATATGCCAAAGGAAAACTTTGATAAGGAATCCTTAATTTTAGATACTAATCCAACATCTAATCCTCATATTGTAATTGATCCACAAAAACTTTCTAAAATTAAAATTGGTAAGCTACCACAGGACTTAATTGATGATAAGTTAGATCAAGCATATTTTAAAAATCCAAAAATTAATAAAAATGTTGAAGAAAAAGTAGAAAATGTAGAAACATATGTTTCAGCATCTCCAGATTTTGATCCTTCAAAGAAGCAAAATCCTAAAAAGAATAATTTAAATAATAAGAATAACAAAATGAACAATAACAATAATAATAAAAATAGAAACAATAACCATAATAAAAAGAATAATCAAAATAGAGGTAAATAATTATGTCAGATGAAGTAAAAGAAAGAAGTAAGGGAGACATAATGCTTGATATATCTAATGTTTTAAGTAAGATTAGACCATATCTAAACAGTGAAGGTGGAGACATCGAATTCATAGATTTTGAAGACGGTATAGTTACAGTAAGATTACTTGGAGCATGTACAAACTGTGGTGTACAGGATTCTACACTATACGACGGTATAGAAGAATTATTAAAGGAATATGTTCCTGAAGTAGTTGGAGTAAAAAACATTTTATAATTAATTTATAGAATGAAGGGAGGGATGTTATGCCAGAGAGTGCATTAAATGGTATAACATGGCGTGTTATAGCAACAATTATTATAGCGTTTATTGCTTTAGTACTTGGTCAATTAATTAAATTTATAATATATTCAATTTCTTATAAGAAACCTATGTGGAAGACGCTTTATCAAACAGGTGGATTCCCGTCTACACATACATCTATGGTAGTTGCATTCTTAGTTTCAATGACATTAATTCAATTATTAGAATTAGGATACTTAGATTGGAGCTTTAGTGTTGCCATAGTATTTGGTATCATTGTAATACATGATGTTAAAGGATTAGGATATGAATCATCAAGACATGCTAAGCTTATTAATAAGATAGTTGATGGTATGGATGAGGAAAAGAAGAATGAACTTGGACTTGATAATGAGCCTAAGCTTTCAACTGATATTGGAAACAAAGGTACTCATGTACAAATAGGAGCACTTATTGGTGCAATTGTTGGTGTAATTGGTACTTTAATTGTTGAACAAATATCTAAATCTAGTATTAGTGAATTAAGAATTTATACTGGTAATATTAAATCATTAAATAGTATGTTACAAGAACGTGCAATGGTTGTTTTAATATTAGCTGTTATTGCGATGGGTATTGCACAATTAGTAAAATTTATAATTCATTCAATCGCAGAAAAAAAGCCAATGTGGAGAATGTTATATAGTAGTGGTGGATTCCCATCAAGTAATGTATCATTTATTCTTGCATTTGGTGTTGCAATGTTTTTAATTCAATTTAATGAATTAAAATACTTAGACTGGAGCTTTGGGGTTGTTGTAGTATTAGGATTTATTAATATCCATGATTCACTTGGTGTAAGATACCAAACTGCAAGACAAGCTAAGTTTTTAAATAAGATGCTTAAAGATATGACACCAGAAAAGAAGATTGAGCTTGGTATTAAAGATGATAAGCTAAGAGAACTTTTAGGTCATAGTCCAAGTGAAGTTTTAGTAGGTGCTTTAATTGGTATTGGTGTTGGTATATTAGGATTTGTTATAATGGAAAATATATTAGGTAGTGATGTTACAATTAATATTCAACCTAATCAAGAAAATGTTGGTAATGTAATTCAATTCATAACAATGAGAGCAATGTTAATATTTATAATTGCAACATTTGGTATGCTTGCAGCACAATTTATGAAGCTAGGTATATATTCATATATTTATAAAAGACCAGCATGGGATATGCTACATTCAACAGGTGGATTCCCATCAAGTCATACATCATTTGTAGTATCATTAATTACAACTCTTGGAATGATTCAATTCCATGATTTAGGATATTTAGATTGGAGTTTTAGTGTTGCGTTAGCATTTGGTATATTAACATTACATGATGCAATGGGAGTAAGATATGAAGCAACAAAACATGCCATTATATTAAATAGACTTGTTGCAACAATACCTGATGATAAAAAAGAAGCATTAGGACTTGTTAATCAACCAGTTTTAAAAGAATTGCTAGGACATAAAAAATATGAAGTGTTTGCAGGCGCAATTTTAGGTGTTGCTATTGGTATGATTGGATTTGCAATTGCTATTGCATGTTTCCAAGGATATGTTAATACTCCACATATGGAAGCAATTAAGACAACAACTAAAAATCTTTTTAATATATAAAAACCAGTTTTAAATAAAATAGTATAGAGAAAGAAATAAATTAGGAGGATTAAAATGAGTTATTTAAAGTTAGATGTCACTAAGACAAAGGGATTTTATGATGAAAAGGTTTATCTAGATTTAGAAAAGGAAATTTATAAATCATATGATACCCTAAGAAATAAGAATGGTTTAGGAAATGATTATTTAGGATGGTTAGATCTACCATTAGATTATGATAAGGATGAATTTAGAAGAATAAAAGAAGCAGCAAAGAAGATTAAATCTGATTCAGATGTATTATTATCAATTGGTATTGGTGGATCATATTTAGGTGCAAAATCCGCTGTTGAAATGTTAAAGCCTTATTTTGGTACTAATAAGAATGGTGTTGAGGTAATATTTGTTGGTAATCATATTTCATCAACATATATTGCTGATTTAAAGGATTATCTTAAAGATAAGGATTTTTCAATTAACGTTATATCAAAGTCTGGTACAACAACAGAACCATCAATAGCATTTAGAATTTTTAAGGATTTATTGATTGAAAAATATGGAAATGATGCAGCAAAAAGAATTTATGCAACAACAGATAAAAAGAAGGGTGCATTAAAAACTGAAGCTGACGCATTAGGATATCAAGAATTCGTTGTACCTGATGATGTCGGAGGAAGATATTCAGTATTAACAGCAGTAGGACTACTTCCTATCGCATGTGCTGGTATTGATATTGATTCTATGATGGAAGGTGCATTAACTGCACATAAGGATTATAATGTTCGTGATATCAATAAGAATGATGCAATGAAATATGCATTATTAAGAAATGTATTATATAAGTCTGGTAAGAAACTTGAAATGCTTGTTAATTATGAACCAAAGCTTATCTATTTTTCTGAATGGTGGAAGCAATTATTTGGTGAATCTGAAGGAAAGAATAATAAAGGTATTTGGATTACATCTGCATCATTCTCAACTGACTTACATTCATTAGGTCAAATGATTCAGCAAGGTGAAAGAACAATATTTGAAACTGTTATTTCAGTTGAAAAACCTGAAAGAGAAATCAAAATTAATAAAGAAGAATCTAACCTTGATGGATTAAATTTCTTAGCAGGTAAGGATATAAGCTATGTTAATAAGATGGCTATGGAAGGTACAATGCTTGCACACGTTGAAGGTGGAGTACCAAATATTAGAGTAACAGTACCTGAAATATCAGCATTTACTTATGGATATATGGTTTATTTCTTCGAACTTGCATGTGGTATTTCTGCATATACACTAGGAGTAAATCCATTTGATCAGCCAGGTGTTGAATCTTATAAGAAGAATATGTTTGCATTACTTGGTAAGCCTGGATATGAAGAAATGCATGATGAATTAGTTAAAAAATTAAAATAGTAAAGGATTTTATATGAGTGAATTTAAAAGAGTTGCCCAATTTGAAAAAGTATCATTTGATGAATATAAAAAAGCTTTTGATGATAAATCAGTAGATGAAATAAAGTCTATATATGATTCAATTAAAAAACCTTCTCGTGCAACAAAAGGATCTGCAGGATATGATTTCTATTCTCCATTTGATATAACATTGAAGCCAGGAGAAACTGCAAAAATTCCAACTGGTATTCGTTGTAAAATGGAAGATAATTATGTTTTAAAATTATATCCAAGAAGTGGATTAGGATTTAAGTATCGTCTACAGTTAAATAATACAGTCGGTATTATAGATTCAGATTATTATAATTCTTCAAATGAAGGACATATATTTGCTAAAATCACAAATGATTCAAATGAAGGCAAGGTTTTAGAAATTAAAGCAGGGACTGGATTCATGCAAGGTATTTTTGTTGAATATGGTATTACATTTGATGATGATTCAAATGGCATAAGAAATGGTGGATTTGGTTCTACAACTAAATAAAAACATTTAATAGGAGAAGATGAATTTTCATTTTCTCCTTTTTTATAATTTCACATAATTTTTAGTTATTTTTTCCTTTACTTTAAGTAATATAAAAAATATAATATTTTTGATATATAACTGATATATCAGGAGGAAACATCATGAATTGGTACGGAATAATCAAAGAAGAAATAATAACTAATAAAAGAAAGCAAGGAGAAGTTTTTGATGAGAAAGCTTTTGCCTTAGAACATAATGTTTCAAGAACACCTGTAAGAGAAGCTGTATTAAAGCTTGCTGATGAGGGGTATTTAATTGTTATGCCTAGAAGAGCAACAATTGTGTCAACAATATCAATTAATGATATTAAAAAAATATATGAATTAAGAATGATATTAGAGCTTGGTATCATTCATCAAATATTTGCTAAAAATATTTATTTTGATCCTGAAGAAATAATGAAAGATTATAATTCAGAATCATTAAATCGTTTTGATGCAATGGATATTGAATTCCATATGTCTTTAGCAAAGCTAACAGGAAATCAATATATTGAGCAAACAATGAGAGATTTAATGGATAAATGCCAAAGATTTATGTATATTCAAAATGCTAATTCAGTAGAAAGATTAAGAACATCAATTAATGAACATTATGAGGTAATGAATGCGATAGCAATTCGTAACGAAGCTTTAGCTACAAAATTAATGCGTTCACACTTAGAAAATTCTATGTATGCATACATTACAACAAGAGAAAATT
>CACZRY010000136.1 GCA_902783745.1 uncultured Erysipelotrichaceae bacterium | reverse complement strand
TTTCCACCAGAAAATAAAACATATGGAAAATCTAATGCAGTTATATCCATAACTGTTACAAAGCTTTTCTTCATTCCAATAGGAGAACATCCACCTCTTACATATCCTGTTAAAGGTAAAAGCTCTTTTACCTGTATCATCTCAACTGATTTACAATTAACTGCCTTAGCACATTTCTTTAAATCCAATTCAGAAGATACTGGAACACAAAATACATAATTTTTCTTATCAGCGCCCTTAGTTACTAATGTTTTAAAAACCTGATTAGGGTCTTCATTTGTAGCCATTGCAACACCAATACCATCTACTGCTTCACCTTCCTTATGAGCATATTCTATTACCTCATATTTAATTTTCTTTTGGTCAAGCTGTCTCATCGCATTTGTCTTTTCCATAAAAAACCTCACTAAAATATTAACTGCAACACTTGTGCATCGCATCCATCACTATAATATTGTTTTCTTACATTAATCTTTTTATATCCAAGCTTACTATATAAGCTTATTGCTGCAACATTATCATCTCTAACCTCAAGAAATGATGATTTAGCACCATATTCCTTTAATTCACTAAATACGTGATTTAAAAGGGTTTCTCCTAAATGACATCTTCTTCTTTTAGGTGATATGCAAAAATTTAAAATTTCAATGATTTCACCATCAAATACAGTAGATACATATCCAATAATATCATTATTATCATCTATTACATAAATATATGCCATCATATTAGATAAATAAGATTCTAAAAAATCATAACCTAAACTATGTCCTAGTGATTCTTCTTCTAATGATACTATTTTATTAATATCTTCTTTAGTATATTTTCTTATAATCATTATTTTAAATTTCTTTCAGCTTCAGTATCTCTTAAATAATTAGGTACTAAAAGGTCAGGATTACTAACTAATTCTGAATTTGATATTACATAGAATGGATCTACTATAAATTCAGATTCATTAGAAACAAATTCATAATTAGATTCTAATAATGTATTATTATCATACATTCCCTCATCTAATACATATTTATCCTTATTAGTATCTATTATTGCAGCAAAAGATTGATTATGTCTTGCATCAACCATAGATAAAACTATACCCTTATTTCCTGATGCAATAAGCTTTAATGTAGATATTTTATATAATGGAACATTCTTAAATGATGCCATCATTTTAGAAACTGTAACACCCATTCTAACACCAGTATAAGACCCAGGTCCTATACCAACTACAATCTTTGATAATTGATCTACTTCTATTTTTGCAGTTTTTAAGGCTTCATCAACTAAATAAACTATGTTTTTAGCATGATCATGTTCGCCTTTCATATATACTTCTTTTATTATTTTATTATCGCAAACTAAGGCAATATATAAAACTTTAGTTGCTGAATCAATAATTAATGAATACATTATAATGCCTCAACTTTCTTAATATATTTATCTCCTATTGCCTTAATTTCAATAGTACGCTTTTCTGAATAAGTTCTTATAATATTTACTAAAATATATTCTTTAGGTAATAACTCTTCTACTTGATATGGCCATTCAATTACACATACACCATCAGTTTCAATATATTCATATAAATCAAAATCATTATTTAGGCCATCTAATCTATATAAATCTAAGTGATACAATGTAGCCTTTGTACCCTTATATGATTTTACTATCGTAAATGTAGGTGAATTAATAATTCTTGTTACACCTAATGCCTTACCTATTCCCTTAGTAAATGTAGTTTTTCCTGCAGATAAGTCACCTAAAAGTAAAACAACATCTCCATTTTCTAATACATTACCAAGCTTTTCTCCAAGCATTATTGTTTCTTCTGGATTATTAATATTAAATGTTTTTACCATAATATCATCCACTTCCTAAAAAATTTACTCTAATATTATAAGTTAAATAATAAAAATAATAAAGACTCCAAGAACACTTTCTTGAAGTCTTTTATACTAATTCATACCTAATACTTCTTCTTTATGCTTAGGCATTACTACAACACTTGATGCGTGAAGCATTATAACTTCTTCTTTTGCAAGCTTTGAGTATTCTCTTGAAACTGTACAAGTTAAATAAATATAATCTCCATCTTTAACCTTAACATCAGTTTCATTTTTTACCTCATATCCTAAGAATTGGATATCTTGTGCACAACAAGTCATAACCTGTCTTCCTACAACAAAATCACCATTCTTTAATGACTTACGAACAAATACAGGGAATTTAAATGTCTTGTTCTCATATTTCTCAAAATTATCAAAAACCTCAACATACCAAATAGGGTAAATATCTTCTTCAAAGATAATTTCATCCTTTGATAAATCATAAGGTAGGTCTTCATCTAATCTTGTAGTTAGGGAACCATCAGCTTGCTCAAAGGCAATTTGACATTGCTGATTCATAGCACGAATTTGTCTTCTGAATGATGCAAGCTCATTAATACCATCACATCTATTAAATATAACAAGGCTTGAATCCTTTAACATACTTTGATATATCTTTTTCATGTTATTAAACATAACCTTAAATGTAGATGCATCAATTAAAGATATTTGTTGATATATAAGCATATAATCTGGGAATTCTTGATTATCCCAATTAAAGAATGTGTTATATTCAATAACATATCTATCAGCCATATATTTCTTATCTATTGCTTCCATATATTCAGGAGTAAAATCTGTATCCTTTTCTACATATTCAATAGATACCTTGTATTTATCTAGCCATTCCTTATCGTATTCAATTTCGCCTTCCTCGCAACAAATAATAACTGTTGTATTATTTTGATATTCAGGATTATTCTCAATAATTTCTTTAATTAATGATGTTTTACCTGATTCAAGGAATCCATTTAATAAGAATAGTGGAACCTCTTTAGTCTTTGGCATAATAAAACCTCTTTATAAATTAAAATAATTTTTTAATATCTTCTTCTTTAATCTTAGAACCAATTACAACAATCTTAGCCATAGGGATTGAATGAGTAGGCTCAAATGATACTTCTTCTGGTGTTAATTGGAATAAATACCAATTAGAATCTGTTGCCTCAATTATACCTTTAGCACGTACAATTACACCATACTTACCATTTGCCATATCATTAATTAATGACTTAAATTGTTCAATATCATATTTCTTTACTGTTTCAATTCCAACTGATTGGAATACCTCATCTGCGTGATGGTGGTGATGATGATGTTCTTCATCTTCATCATCATGGTGGTGATGACAGCTACAGTTTGGATCATCACACTCATCTTCGTCATGGTCATGGTGATGATGGTGATGTTCATGTTCTTCATCTTCATCATCATGGTGGTGATGACAACTACAATTTGGATCATCACACTCATCATGATCATGTCCTAACGCATCCTTAATTGCTTCATTATCTAATAATTCTGTATCAAAACCTTCATAAGCTTTAACTAATTCATCATCAGAAAGCTTAGAAATAGGTGTTGTTACAACTACAGCCTTAGAATTAATTTCTCTTATTACCTCTAATGCTTCTTTTACCTTATCTTCATTTGCAATATCAGTTCTTGATAAAATTATTGTATGTGCATTAGAAATTTGGTCATTAAAGAATTCACCAAAGTTCTTCGCATACATCTTTGCTTTCTTAGCATCTACTAAACAAACAAGAGAATTAATATTCTTACCAAGACCAGCCTTTGTTACTGCCGCAACAATATCAGAAAGCTTACCAACACCTGATGGTTCAATTAAAATACGATCTGGATTTTCTTGCTTAACTAATTCTCCTAAAGCCTTAGTAAAATCACCAACAAGTGAACAACAAATACATCCTTGGCTTAATTCCTTCATTTCAATTTTTGTATCCTTTAGGATATCAGTATCAACTGATACCTCACCATACTCATTTTCTACTAATACTACTTTTTCATTTTTAATTTCTGTTTTTAATAATCTTTCAATGAATGTAGTCTTACCAGCTCCTAAGAAG
>CACZRY010000135.1 GCA_902783745.1 uncultured Erysipelotrichaceae bacterium | reverse complement strand
TTTTTTTATTCTTGATATACCAAATAAATATGCTAGATATTTATATATTTATGGTATAATTGTTTTTGTTATGGAGGTGAGGCAATGATTGAAATAAAAGATTTGTATTTTAGATACAATAAAACAGATATTGCCTTAAGAGGAATATCTTTTGAAATTAAAGATCATGAATGGGTTTCAATCATTGGTCACAATGGTAGTGGTAAATCCACTCTTGCGAAGCTTTTAGATGGCCTTATTGCTCCAACAAAAGGAGAAATAATTTATGATGGAGTAAAGCTTTCACCTGAAACTGTTGATAGCATTAGACAAAGGGTTGGTATTGTATTCCAAAATCCAGATAATCAATTCGTTGGTTATAATGTTAAATATGATATAGCATTCGGCTTAGAAAATCATCAAATTAAAAGAGAAGATATGAAGAATTTAATTGATGAATGGACTAAGAAAGTAGATATGAATGAATATCTATTAAGAGAACCTGAAACCCTATCAGGTGGCCAAAAACAAAGGGTTGCTATCGCAGGTATTTTAGCTTTAAATTGCGATATTATTATTCTAGATGAGGCAACAAGTATGTTAGACCCTCAAGGTACAGAAGAAATAACAAAGCTAATATTAGAACTAAAAGAAAAATATAATAAGACAATAATAACAATTACTCATGATTTAGGACTTGCCATGAAATCAGATAGAGTAATTTTATTAAGAGAAGGAAAGATATTACTTGATAAGTCACCTGAAGAAGTATTTAAAGAAAGAGAGTTATTATTATCCTCTAACTTAGATATGCCTTTTTCGATGAAGGCATTATATTTGGCTCAATCAAGTGATATTTTAAAGGATAAAAAGGAGTTAACAGACGCTTTATGGGAATATCATTTAAAGAAGTAACTCACAAATATCCTGGTTTAAAAAGAAAACAATTCACTTTAGCTATAAAAGATATTAATCTTGATATTAGCGATAAAAATGAATTTGTTGCAATAGTTGGCAAGACTGGTTCCGGTAAAACCACTTTAGTTGAGCATATGAATGGATTATTGCTTCCAACAAGTGGTACTGTTGGTGTATTTGATTATGTCATTACACCAAAGGAAAGAAAGAACCCTAAAATGAATAAAATAAGAAAAAGAATTGGATTTGTATTCCAATTCCCTGAATATCAGCTTTTTGAAGAAACAGTATTAAAAGATATTATGTTTGCACCACTAAACTTTGGATTTAAAGAAGAAGATGCAAAGAAACGTGCATTAGAGGTTGCAAAGAAGCTACATATTGAGGATTTATTAAATAAATCACCATTTAATTTATCTGGTGGTCAAATGAGAAAAGTTGCTATCGCAGGTATTTTATCATATGATCCAGATATATTATTACTTGATGAACCTACAAGAGGATTAGATCCACTTGGTCAGGTTGAAATAATGGAATTATTTAAAACTATTCAAGAAGAAACAGGTAAAACCATTATTTTAATTTCACATGATATGGATTTAGTTTATAAATATGCAACAAGGGTTGTTGCAATGAAGAATCAAGTGATTGAATATGATGGTAATAAAGAAGATTTATTCTTATCAAATAAATATTTAGAATGTAATTTAGTTAAACCTAATGTGCTACAACTAATTGATTATTTAAATGATAAGCTAGGCTATAACATTGGATATGATACATATTCATTAGAAGATCTAATCAAAAAGCTTGAGGGAGGTGCTTCTCATGAATAACATTTCCTTCGGTCAATATTATCCAGGAAATTCTTGGATATATAAAATGGATCCTAGAATGAAGATATTCTTAACTATATTCTTTATAGTATTAATATTCTTAATTCCTGATTTATTTGGTATGCTTATAGCATTAGGTGTATTCTTTATATTATTCCTTACAACAAGAATACCTTTAATTAAGGTATTGAATGGTCTTAAAGGAATAGTAATGTTATTGTTATTTACATTAATATTACAATTAATTTATACAGTAGATACTGAAGTTACACCATTAGTAGTAGTACCTATGTCTATAGGATTATTTCCTATATTATTAATAGTTGCATCTATTTTTATGTATTTCTTTTTAAAGAAATTTATTAAATTTAAGACGACATTATTCTTAATTGTTTTATTCTTATGTTTTATGTTTATGTGGGATAAGCCATTTAATCAATTTAATTGGAATTTTAGTCTTAATTTTTATTCTTGGAATTGGAATATATATTCTATAGGTGTTAATAAGGCAGTATTTATATTCTTAAGAATCATTTTAATGATTTTAATTACATCAATACTTACTTTAACAACAATGTCTACAGATATTAATAATGGTCTTGAATGGCTATTATCACCATTAAAGCTTATTAAAGTACCAGTAAGTATATTTTCTATGTTAATATCATTAACATTACGTTTTATACCTACATTAGTAATTGAAACAAGAAAGATAATGAATGCGCAAGCATCACGTGGTGTAGATTATAAGAGTGGTAATTTATTTACTAAAGCAAGACAAATAATATCATTACTTATTCCAATGTTTGTAGTTTCATTTAAAAGAGCAGATGAACTTTCAAACGCTATGGAAGCAAGAGGATATATTGTTGGTGGAAAAAGAACAAAGCTTGATGAATTGAAATTCCGATTCATTGATTATTTTGCGTTATTTATTTCATTATCATTACTTGCAGTAATTATATTATCGATAGTACATGTTATTCCAACAATCGATTTTATTTCGTTACTTGAGGGGATGAAATAATGAGATATAAATTAACATTATCATATGATGGCAGTGATTTCTTTGGATTTCAGGTTCAAGATGATTTAAGAACTGTTGAAAAAGAAATAGTTAATGCATTAAAAATAATGACTGATCAAGATGTAAAAATCTATGCATCAGGAAGAACTGATAGATATGTTCACGCAAGAGGTCAGGTAATTCATTTTGATATTCCAAATGATATACCACCAAATAGATTTAAAAAGGCAATAAATAACATATTACCACATGATATATATGTAATTAATGTGGAATATGCAAAAGAAGATTTTCACGCAAGATTTAGCGCTTTATCTAAAGAATATAGATATTATATTAGTTTAGGTGAAGTAGATCCTTTTAAATCAAGATATATATCTTATTACAATAATTTAGATATTAATTTAATGGATGATGCTATTAAATTATTTATAGGTAAGCATGATTTTAAAGGCTTTGCGTCAAGTCAAATTGATGAAAGAAAAGATACTATAAAAGAAGTATTTGAAGCCAAAATCAATAAGCTTAATGATTTTGAATATGAATTTGTATTTGTAGGTACAGGGTTCTTAAAATATCAAATTAGACGTATGATGGGGGCATTAATAGAGATTGGGAGAGGCAAAGAGGATAAATCTTTAATAACTAAGGTATTAGAATTAAAGGATCCTAAAATTTGTCATAAGGTTGCAGATGGGGCAGGATTATATTTACATAAAGTAAATTATTAAATGAAGGGTGTTATATGTTAGTTTTAAATAATAACGATGACAAGAGTGTTAAATATAAGCTATACCAAATTGGTTCTGATGATTTAAAAAAGCTACAAAAGAATGCTAAAATTAGACCACATGACCAGGCAATAGTTAATACATTTGATGGACAAGCAATACTCCATGTTTATTCAAGGACAATTACAAAGCTTCCTTTTAAAATTTTGTTTTCAATATTTGGATTATTTATATTCTTATATTCATTTATAAATAAGCATTTTTATTTATATTCTGTTACTACTTTTAAAGCATCAGATGATTTTAATGAAAAGATAATAGATATTAATCCTGATATGACAATATCATCATTTGATGAAATAAATGTCACTTATAAGTCATTTAAGGTTTTATTACCTTACGCAATTATATCTATAGTATTATATATTGCAGCATTAATAATATTATTAATAACATTACATAAATAATTGGTTACCATATTAATTAAAAAAAACAATAAACTTAATTATGAAAAGCGTTTCATATATTAAATATGCGATAATGTTTGTAATTTTTATTGTTTTTTTGTATAATTGATATGGTAATTTTTTATAAATTCAGCAAAGGGGTTTTAAACATGAAAACAGTAGTTATCGTAGGCTCTCAATGGGGAGACGAAGGAAAAGGTAAAATTACAGATTATTTAGCACAGGATGCTGATGTTGTAGTAAGAAGCCAAGGTGGTAATAACGCAGGTCATACAATTACAATTGATGGTCAAAAATTTGCGTTAAGAAGTATTCCTTCTGGAATATTTAATCCAAATATTCAAAACATTATGGCAAATGGTATGGTTATTGATCCAAAGCAAATGCTAGAAGAATTAGATGGATTAATCGCAAGAGGTATTAAGAGCTTTAAGCTTGCTATATCTAATCGTGCACATATTGTATTACCTTACCATAGAGACTTAGATGGTGCTTATGAATCTGAAAGAGGAAATCGTAAGATCGGTACTACAAAAAGAGGTATTGGACCTACATATGCTGATAAAGCAAATAGAATAGGTATTCGTATTGCTGATTTAATTGATGAAAAACTATTTAGAGAAGC
>CACZRY010000134.1 GCA_902783745.1 uncultured Erysipelotrichaceae bacterium | reverse complement strand
TCATTCAAATAATCTACTTCATTTAAATTATTATCATTGTTATTCATATTACTTAATCACCAATTTAGTTTCTTTTTCATCAAATGAAATAATATCGTCTTTATATAATCCACCATATGCACGCTTAAATGCTTTACGAGACATTTTTAAATATCTAAAAACATCTTCTGCACTAGATTTAGCAGTTAAAGGCATTTTGCCATGATTATTCTTTAAAAATGCTAATATTATTTCTTTATCTGTATCAATCATATTTTCTTTTTGTTGATTTAAAGAACCATAATATTCATCTTCTAATGCTTTAGTAATTAACACTTCAACTTCTTGTCCTAAATGATATATTCCTCTTAATTGAGTTGTTGGTACAAATACATACATTAAATCATTTGTGATAAGTCCTAAACCTTTTTCTGATATTCTTACAACAAAGGCATTTTGATGACTTCTTTCTTCATATGAAACCTTTTTATGTAATCCTTGTACTTCAAATCTAGATAAAGGCTTTGCAAGTAATGCATCTCCTTTTACCTTTAATGTAACAAATAATTTTTCGCCATTTCTTGGCCAAAGCTCTTCGTTAAAAGGTAGATTATCCTTTGATACTAAAATATCCTTTGGGGCATTAATATCAACAAATACACCTGTTCCTGGAATAACTTCTTTTACAGTTACAAAGCCTGGCTTTGATACTGTCGCAAAAACATCTTCTTCAGTTGCGGTAGGTCTTCTTTTTTTATCAGGATAAATAAAAACTAAAACCTTATCTCCAACCTCATGTTCTTTTTTTGCTTGTCCGTAATGTAATAATATTTCATCATTACCATCAGTAAGCATAAAACCTAAATCAGATTTTCTTGCTACCTCAAGCTTAATATAATCGCCTATATTAATCAATTTCTGTCACCGTCCTTATAATTTCTATCGGTTTGTTCTAAATACATTTCCTTTTTATTTTTAAAAGTCGGCTTATTTTTCTTCGGTGCTTCGAACTTCTTTATTAGATTCTTCTCCGCACTTGTCATTTCCTTCTGTTTCATTTATAACACCGTCATCCTTTTTAATGCCATAATCTTCTTCTAATTCTTTAATAATTCTTGCGATATTAACTTCTGTAGAATATGTTTCCTTTAATCCTGTTTGGTACCATATTTCTATAAAGAATCCATGCTTATCAAACAATGTAAGCTTTGCAGCATAGCTTTTTCTTTCAAAGCTATATGTTTGAAATCTTGAAATAGGTAATTCAAAATCGCTTTTTGGCTTTAATACATGAAGTATTGCTGATATCTTTTGAAAATAAAGCTTACCACCTTTTGAACTTAAAATAAAATCTGATTGACCTTCATTATAAATTCTTCCTATGTTATTTTTTAAAAATACAAAGCAGGGTTTCATTCCTTTAAGCTTTCCTTGTGTTCTCATATCCATAAGATAAGCCTGTCTATCCATTTAAATCACCTCGACATATTACTTATTATATCATAATAGATTAAAAATATTTATATTATTTTAAAATAACATAATTTGCAAATTTCATTTGACAAGCGCTTTCATAAATGGTATATTATAGGTGAAGCAAATATTAATACTAAATATTTAATATAAACTTTTCAAAATAATCTCTCCCAGAAAAGGACCCAACGCTTGGGTCCTTTTCACATTTATATATATTAAAATAATAAAGGAACCGTACGGTTCCTTTATTTTATAAGTTATTAATAATTGCTTTAGTTAATTCCTTAGTATTAGCATTTCCACCTAAATCCTTAGTTAATGATTCACCATTAGTTAAAGTCTTTAGAATAGCATTTGTAATCTTATCAGCAATATCCTTCTTGCCAATGTGATTTAACATCATTACTGCTGCTTCAAGTAAAGCAATAGGGTTTGCAATACCCTTACCTGCAATATCAGGAGCTGAACCATGTACAGCTTCGAAAATTGCAACTTCCTTACCTAAGTTAGCACCAGGAACTAAGCCTAGACCACCAACTAAACCAGCAATTAAATCAGATAAGATATCACCATATAGGTTAGGTGCAACAATTACATCAAATTGGCTTGGATTAATAACAAGCTGCATACACATATTATCAACAATCTTAGTATCAGGTGTAATATCAGGATATTCCTTTGCAATTTCATTAAATCTTTGTAAGAATAAACCATCAGATTGCTTTAAGATATTAGCCTTATGAACGCAAGTTACTTTCTTTCTACCATTTTGCTTTGCATATTCAAATGCAAAACGAATGATTCTATCAGAAGCCTTAACTGTAATTCTCTTGATTGCTTCAAATCCATCATCAATTGCATGTTCTTCGCCAATATATAAATCTTCAGTATTTTCTCTTACTGTAACAATATCTACATTTTGGAATTTAGAAATATTTGCAATTGAATATGCAGGACGTAAGTTAATATATAAATCGAATTTTAATCTTAATTGAACATTAACTGACTTAAATCCTTTTCCAATAGGTGTTGTAACAGGTCCCTTTAATGCAATTTTATATTTATTAATTGCATCAATTGTTTCATCAGGGATAAGCTTTCCGTTTCTTTCGTATTCTTGAGCACCAATTTCATACTTATGATAATTTAGGTCAGCTCCTGCTGCATCTAAAATTTCAGTAACAGCATCAACGATTTCTGGACCGATACCATCACCAGGTAATAAAACTATATCTGTCTTACTCATTATTAATTATCTCCTTATATTACTTATTATTAAAATCTATTCTATTACCTACATACTTAGTTGCAGGTCTTACAATCTTTGATGAATAAAGAATTGTTTCAATATCATGAGATACCCATCCAATTAATCTTGCAGCTGCAAAAATAGGTATAAATAGGTCTCTTGGAATATTAAGCATTTCATATACTAAGCCTGAATAGAAATCGACATTTGCACAAACATCTCTTCCCTTCTCAGTTTTAAATAATTCGATTGCAATACGTTCAAATCTAGAATAGAAATCAAATTTCTTCTTTGTATCTTCTTTAGCATTTGCAAGCTTTTCTGCTTCAGTTTTTAAAACTTCACATCTTGGATCAGATAATGTATATATTGCATGTCCTATACCATAAACAAGTCCTGATTTATCACCAATTTCTTTATTTAATAGCATATTAATAGCACGTTTGATATCATCATCTGTTGCATCAAGACCAATCTTATTAATTACAGCATCCATTTGGTCTAATACTGCTTGATTAGCACCACCATGCTTAGGGCCCTTTAATGATGCCATAGATGCAGAAATCATAGAATAAATATCTGTTGCAGTTGTTGCAACAACTGTACCAACGAATGCACTATTATTTCCTCCACCGTGGTCAGCATGTACCATTAAGCATCTATCTAGTGTCTTTGCTTCAAGTTCAGTAAATTTACCATCATTTCTTGCTAAATACAATAAGTTTTCAGCAAATGAATATTCCATCTTTGGGAAATGAATATGTAATGAATCATGATCTAGATAATGTGTCTTTGCTTGTAAAGAATATGCAACTATGGCTGGCATTGCAGCCATAATTCTAATTCCTTTTTTAACAAGTTCAAATGCATCAATATTATCAGGATCATCATCAAATGAATATAATGATAATATTGATCTTGTAATATGATTCATTAGAGATTTAGAAGGGTTCTTTAAAATAATATTTTCCAAAAATCCTTCAGGTAAGTCATATTGTTCTCTTATTAATTTTTTAAAGTTTTTTTGTTCTTCTTCTGAAGGATAATGTCCAAATAATAATAGGAATGCAGTATTTTCGTAACCAAAATCATTTTTAGCTAGTTTTGTAACATCTCTAATATCAATACCACGATAATAAAGATTACCACGTTTTGGTTGCTTAACACTATTTTCATCAACAGTGTATCCTGATACTTCAGCAACTCTAGTTAATCCAACCAAAACTCCTGTACCATTATTATTTCTTAAACCTCTTTTTACTTTATAAGTATCATATAAGCTTTGATCAATTGATTGTTCATCAAGTAATCTCTTATATTCTTCTTCTAAAAATTCCATTAAATCACCCAATTCTTTTTTGATTTAAATCTTAGAATGTATTTAAAAGTCCACCTAATTCAATTAAATGATAATCGTCATCAGTTAAATCATTCATCTTTTCTAATTCTTCACCAGTAGTTAAATTCTTAACTCTGATAACATTTCTATCATAAGATACTTCAATTTCATCTAATAATGAAGCCTTTAAGCCTAATTCAATAGGTAAGATACCAAAGTTAATTAGGTTCTTCTTATGAATACGTGCAAATGATGGTGCAATAACTGCCTTAATTCCTAAATAACGAGGAGCGATTGCTGCATGCTCTCTTGAAGAGCCTTGTCCATAGTTTTGTCCTGCAACAATGACACCACCATTGTATTTCTTACATCTTGAAGCGAAATCCGCATCGATATTTGAGAATACGAATTCACTAATCTTTTCAATATTTGAACGATAAGGTAATACCTTAGCTCCTGCAGGCATAATATGGTCTGTTGTAATATTATCCTCACAAGAAATCATAACCTTAGCCTTGAAGTTATGGCCAATTGGCATAAACTTAGGTAATGGTTTAATATTTGGTCCCATTACAACTTCAGACTTAAATGTTGGCTTATATAATAATGAATCACACTTAGGATAATCAACATCAAGTGAGAAGCTTGGATCAGT
>CACZRY010000133.1 GCA_902783745.1 uncultured Erysipelotrichaceae bacterium | reverse complement strand
CTTGATATGAACTGTTTGTAAGTTAGCCTTCCAAGTACGACGAGTAGCATTTAAAGCATGAGATCTTTTGTTTCCGGTAACAGTTGTTTTACCAGTTACATAGCACTTTGCCATATAGAAACCTCCTATTTGCTTTTTGAGTTTTATACTCAGCCTTTTTAGTATACACTTTTTTTGATGAAATTTCAAGTATTATTTTTTTACTTAAAAAGTAAAACGTTTTAACAAAAATTTGACTTTTTAACATGAAAGTGATATATTAAATACAATCGTTATTAGTGTCCGCTATGGCTAACTTGAATTTGCAGGTTATCCAAGTTGATTACAACGGCAAAAAGGATGATGTGATGGTATTTGTTTAGTTTTGGTGATTTTAGAAAAAATCATCTGACATTTTACTTATATATTTTATATAGGTAATTTATTTTGGGTTTAAAAAAAGATTTATTTTTAATTTATAAAAAATAAAAAGTAGTAAAATCTACTTGACTATATATAAAAATTTATATTGTTATTATTTAGGAGGTTTATACTATGAGTGTAAGCTATATTGATGTTGAACTGTTTAAGACTATGATTATTAATGGTGCCATTAATTTAAAAAATCATAGACAACAAGTTGACATGTTTAATGTATTCCCAGTTCCAGATGGAGATACAGGTACTAATATGTCAATGACTGTTACATCAGGTGTAAGAGAATTAGAAAATTGCGAATCATCTTCAATCGTTGATAACGCTAAAGTATTATCAAGAGGATGCTTGATGGGCGCAAGAGGTAACTCAGGTGTTATTTTATCACAATTCTTTAGAGGATTATTTGTTGGAATTAAGGGACTTGAATTACCAGAAAATAAATTATCATTAGATGATTTAATTAAATGCTTCCAATCAGGAAGAGAAATAGCTTATAAGGCAGTTATGAAGCCAGTTGAAGGTACAATCTTAACTGTTATTAGAGAAGCAATTGAAAATACACAAAATAAGAAATATGATGATATTTTATCATTCATGGAAGATTATACAAAAGAAGCAAATAGATCTTTAGAAAACACTCCAAATCTATTACCAGTTTTAAAGGAAGCTGGAGTATTAGATTCAGGTGGAGCTGGTTTCGTTAAGATTGTTGAAGGTATGACTCTTGCGTTAAAGGGTGAGATTTTAGATCTTCAAGAAGAAAATGCTGAAGCTGAAGAAAAGAAGGATGAGCATGTTGATACAGAAACAGGTTATATGTATCAAATGGAATTCACTTTATTATTAAATAAGCCAGATGCATTTGAAGCTAAAGTATTAGGTGCTGCATTAGCATTACTTGGCGATAAGCTTTCTTTAAAAAGAGAAGGTAATGAGGTTATAGTATCTGTTATAACTGATAGACCAGGACGTGCTTTAGAAATTTCTCAAAAGCAAGGTGAATTTGCTGAAATTGCAATTAAGAACTTAAAGTATAAGAAGCCAGAAGGAAAGCCAGAAGCTCCAAAGAAGAACTTTGCGTTAGTTTCTGTATGCTTCGGTGATGGTATTGTTAATACATTTAAGGAAATGGGTGTTGATTACGTAATTGAAGGTGGTCAAACAATGAACCCATCTACTGAATCATTCGTTAAGGCTATTGAAGCTTGCAACGCTAAGAATGTAATTATCATTCCAAATAACGGTAATGTTATTATGGCTGCTAACCAAGCTGCATCTTTAGTAACTGGTACTAAGGTTGCTGTATTAAAGGCAAAGACTATTGCTCAAGGTTATGCTGCATTAGTTGGTTACAACTCTGAAGCAACTATGGAAGAAAATGTTGCTACAATGGAAGCTGAAATTGAATCAGTTACATCAGGTGAAGTTACATATTCAATCCGTGATACAGAAATCGGTGGTGTAAAGATTACTGCTGGTGATTACATGGGTATTACTGATGGTGAAATTGTTGTTTCAACAAAAGAAAAGAGCGATGCTTTAAAGAGCTTACTTGAAAAGATTGTTACAGAAGATTCTGAAGTTGTTACTATTTTCTATGGTAAGGATATTACAGAAGATGAAGCTAACACATTAGAAGAAGTTGCTCTTTCAATTAATGAAAACCTTGATGTTGAAATTATTCCAGGTTTACAAGAAATTTATTCATACATTATTGCAGTTGAATAATTTATAAAAAAGATTAAATGGTTGGTATGTCCAACCATTTTTAAATAAAAGGAGGTCAAAAATGAATAGTCTTTTAGATGTTAAAGGCATAGGTCAAAAGTCACTTGCAGCCCTAAAAAAAGAAAATATTAATACTATTAATGACCTCATTTATCGTTATCCTAAGGAATATATAATATATGAAGAAAATAAAGATTTTATGTCTACTGATTTAAAATCTTTAATTATAGGTGATGTGTTATCATCTCCATATTTTATTAAATTACCAACTGGTGTTAACGCAATAATATTTTATATAAATGCTTATGGTATAAAATTAAAATGCTTATATTTTGGTATGGATTATCTTAAATTTAAAATACATGAAGGTAATAGATTATCATTATATGGTAGATATAATAGCTGTAAAAAGGAATTTCATATAGAAAAAATTTTCTTTCAAGAGATTTTATCTAAAGTAGAAGTTTTATATGGTATTAAAGGTATTTTAGATAAGAAACATCAAAATACCTTACTTGAGGTTTTTAAATCTAATATTAGTCTAAAAGAAACATTACCTAAAGAATTAATTAATAAGTATAAGCTTTTACCAATAGAAAAATATTTATATTTATCTCATTTTCCATTGACTAAAAATGATATTAAAGAGGTAATGAGAAGAAGAAAATATGAAGAGATGTTTTGGTATTCTATTAGACTAAGAATGCTTAAAGAAAATATAATAAAATCTCCTAAAGAAAAAAGAAATGTAGTTTATGATTATCATAAATTATTTTTAGATATGTTGGGATTTGAATTAACTAATGATCAATTAAATGCGATTAATGATTGCAAAAAAGATATATTATCAAATACTATTATGAATAGATTAATACAAGGAGATGTTTCTTGTGGTAAGACTATTGTTGCGTTTTATTCAATGATATTTGAAGTGTCATGTGGTATGCAAGCAATAATGATGGTACCAACATTAGTTTTAGCATTACAGCATTATAACAATTTATCTAAATATGCAAATAATTTAGGTATAAGAATTGCATTATTAACATCAGATACTAAAAAGAGTATAAGAGATGATATTATTAATAGATTAAAAATGGGAACTATAGATATTATTATAAGTACTCATTCTATCTTAAATGATAATATTAAATTTAAGAATCTAGGGCTTTTAGTAATAGATGAGCAGCATAAGTTTGGAGTTATGCAAAGATCTAAAATTTTAAACAAATATAAGGGTGCAGATGCCTTATATATGTCAGCAACACCTATTCCAAGAACATTAGGGTTAACTACTTTTGGTGATTTAGATATTACATCTATTAAAGAAATGCCTAAAGGAAGAAGTAAGATTGAAACTAAAATTATTCCGTATAAGAGATTAGGTGGAGTATTAGGTTTTATAAAAAAAGAAAAAGAATTAGGACATCAGTCATATGTTGTATGTCCTTTGATAGAATCAGAAATGGATATTAAATACCATACTGTTTTAGATGCAAAAAGATATATTGATGAAATAGATGGCATAAGAAGTGAAATAATTACAGGTAAGATGAAGCCTAAGGAAAAAGAAGATATTATGCTTAGATTTAGAAACGGCCAAATTGATTGTCTTATTGCGACAACTATAATAGAGGTTGGTATTGATAATAATAACGCATCAACTATTGTAGTATTTGATGCATCTATGTTTGGACTTGCGGTATTACATCAGTTAAGAGGAAGAGTTGGTAGAGGCAATATTAATGGATATTGTGTTTTATTATCAGATGATTTAGACAATAAAAGATTAAATGCGTTAGTAGAACATAGTGATGGCTTTTCTATATCAGAAATTGATTTTAAAGAAAGAGGTGCAGGTGATATATTTGGTAACCTGCAATCTGGATTTATTAATTTAGAATATTCATCTATTATTGATGATGGAAATATATGGGAATGTGCACAATCTGATTCTAAAGAGATATTAGATTCATTTATAAATGGAAATATAAAATCTAGTATATATGATGAAATAGTTTATTTAAATAATTTGCAAAATGGTAAAATAAACTAGTTTTATATAGTTAAAAATGATAAAATAATAAAGTACTATTATAAGGGAGCAAATAATATGATAAAAATCGGATTAGATGCGAATGGCGGAGATTTCGGTGTAAATTCTACTGTGCCAGGAGCAATGAAGGCAATAGAAAAATTTAATGATATTGAAATAGTCTTATATGGCGATAGTGATAAAATAAAGCCATTATTAACAAATAGCGAAAGAATTACTATTGTTGATGCAAAAGACACAATATCAATGGGAGAAGAAGATCCTTTTAGAGCAATAAGAAAGAGCAAGGAATCATCTTTAGTTAAAGCAATGACTGGTGCTAAGAACAAGGAAGTTGATGCGGTTGTTACATCAGGTCCTACACAAGCAGTTGTTATGGCAGCACATATTATTGTTAAAAGATTACCTAAAATTGAACGTGTTGCGTTATGTCCTATAATTCCAAATAGAGATGGTAGGGGAAGATTAATGCTTGATGTTGGAGCAAATGTTGAGCTTAAACCTGAGCATTTAGGACAATTTGCTATATTTGCAACAGTTGCTGCAAAAGAAATATTAGGAATTGAAAATCCTAAGGTAGGATATTTAAATATTGGTTCTGAACCAGGTAAGGGAAGACAATTAGATAAAGAAGCATTTAAGTATTTATCTAATTTAGAAGGCATTAATTTTTATGGTAATATCGAAGGAGATTCATTACTTGATGCACCTGTAGATATCGTATTAGCTGAGGGATATGGTGGAAATATCGCATTAAAAACTGCAGAAGGTACATTAAAGGCATTTGGTAGAATGCTTAAGGATGGAATTAAATCTTCATTCTCGGCAAAAATTGGTTACCTATTTATGAAGGGTACTTTAAAGAAAATTATAAAGAATGTATCATCATCTGAGGTTGGTGGTGCAATGATATTTGGTGTTGATTCAAACGTTGTTAAAGCACATGGTAATTCTAATGCTGATGCAATTATGAATGCAATTAAGCAAGCAAGAACAATGGTTGATAAAAACATTATTGATAAGGTTATGGAAAAATTACCTGAAAACATTGATATAGCATCAAAAGAAGAAGAGGCTTAAAATATGAGTAATTTAGATGAATTAGAAAAGGCATTAGGATATAAATTTAATAATAGAAAATATTTAGAGGTGGCTTTAACTCATTCATCTTATGGTAATGAGCATAACTGCGAATATAATGAAAGAATGGAATTTTTAGGAGATGCAGTATTAGAGCTTGCGATGAGTAAGTATTTATATAATGTTATATCTTTAGATGAAGGTGTATTAACTAAACAGCGTGCAAAAGCTGTTTGTGAAAAAGCATTAGATATTTACGCATCTAAGCTATCACTTCCTAAATATTTATTACTTGGTAATGGAGAAGAAGCAAGTGGAGGAAGAACACGTCCTGCCATTATCGCTGATGCAATGGAAGCAGTTTTAGGTGCTATATTCTTAGATTCTGATTTTAATAATGCATATAAGGTAGTTGAAAATCATTTCATTCCTTATTTAGAAGAAGCATTAAAGAATAAGGATTATAAGAGTTTATTACAAGAAAAGCTTCAAAGTGAAAAAAGAAGTATTCGTTATGAAATAACAAAGGATTTAGGTCCTGCAAACGATAAGCTATTTGAAGCTACAGTTTATATGGATGATATAAAAATGGGCGTTGGTATAGGTAAGTCTAAAAAACAAGCTGAACAAAATGCCGCAAAAGACGCATTAGGTAAAGAAGCTAGTTTATAAAGGGTGATTTTAATGCTTAAAAAGCTATATGAAAAAGGTTATTTTGATTATAAAAAGTTTATATTAGAAAACCAAAAGAAGCTAGGATTGACTCCTAATGAGGCTTTAGTATTGATGGAATTACTAGATTCATATTCTAATGGATGTGATTTAGTATCAGTAGATGATATTCAAAATAACATATTACTTCCAAAAGATGAGCTAACTGAAGCTTTATCTAAGCTTTTAACAAAGAAGTACTATACAATATTTTTAAAAGAAAAAGATATGAAAAGCTATGAAGCAATATCACTTGATGGATTCTTTAATCATGCAAAAGATATTATAAATAATACTTTAAGTGATGCAGATTCTGATCTTTATACTATTACATCTATTCTTCAAGATAAAATTAATAGGATATTAACATCATCAGAATTAGATATAGTTCAAACATTAGTAAATGATGATAAATATACATTAAATGATTTCAATAACGTTATTTCAAATCTTGAGGCTAAGAAAAGAAAAATTACTATTAAGGTTATTGCGCAAGAACTTGCACAACCAAGTAGTCAACCAAAGCCTAAAAAGACAAATAAGATGATTAATGATTTTATATCAAAGATAAAATAATGAACAAGAAAACATCAAATGAAATATTAGATATTCTAAATAAAATAATTATAAATCCAAAGCCAGAGCTTGATTTTACCAATAATTTTGAGCTTTTGTGTGCAGTTATGTTATCTGCTCAAACAACGGATAAAAGAGTTAATATAGTTACAAAAGAATTATTTTTAAAATATCCTACATCAAAGGAGCTTATGAATGCTAAAGTAGATGATGTAAAAAAGATAATTCATTCATTAGGATTTTCTAATACAAAAGCCATAAATTTAATAGAAATGTCAAAAATATTAGAAAGTAAATATAATGGTATAGTCCCAAACACATTATCTGAACTTGAAACATTACCAGGATGTGGTCATAAAACTGCGAGTGTTGTTTTAGCATTAGGGTATAATATACCAGCATTACCTGTTGATACTCATTTATATAGAATGGCAAAAAGATTAGGCTATATTAAAAATAATGAGACAATTAAGGATGCAGAAGAAAGCTTTAAAAAGTATATTCCTATGGATATGTGGATTCATGCACATCACTTATTTTTGTTATTTGGAAGATATCATTGTAAAGCTAAATTAGAATCATGTAATGGTTGTAGTTTAATGTCATATTGTAAGGAGAAAAACAAACACCTTAAGAACTAAATCTTAGGGTGTTTTCTTTTATATTTCGGCACTTCACAAATATAGGGGGGATAGGGGGGATAAAACCCTATTCAAATTCGGGGGGGGATACCCCTTATCAAAAATAGGGGGATGAAACAAATTTGTCATTCCTCTGAATTTGAGTAGCTATCATTCATCCCCCTGAATTTGATAATATCTTATATTTCAAAAAAATATCCCTCAATTTTAATATACAAATTTCAAAAAAATAAGTCTTATATAAAATT
>CACZRY010000132.1 GCA_902783745.1 uncultured Erysipelotrichaceae bacterium | reverse complement strand
GCAAGACATTATAAGAAGCGTTTAGGTCGTGGTATCGGTAGTGGTTTAGGAAAGACTGCTGGTAAGGGTACTAAGGGTCAGAATTCACGTTCTGGCGGAGGAGTTAGACCTGGTTTCGAAGGTGGTCAGTTACCTTTATTCCAACGTTTACCAAAGCGTGGCTTCCATAATCACTTTAGAGTAGAATATGCAGTTGTTAACGTAGGACAGCTAAATGACCTATTTGATGAGGGAGCAGTAATCGATGTTGATGCTTTAATCGCTAAGGGATTCTTCAAGGATTCTAAGGACGGTTTAAAGGTATTAGGCAACGGCGAATTAACAAAGAAATTTACAGTAAAGGCTAAGAAGTTCTCTGAATCTGCTAAGAAGGCTATTGAAGCTTGCGGCGGATCAGTTGAGGTGATCTAGTTGCTTACTAAGGCAAAGCAGATCTTAGGCAATAGGGATATTGTCTTAAAGATCATAATTACATTTGCAATTTTACTTGTATTCAAGGCAGGAACTTATATTCCTGTTCCTTTAATGGATACAAACTATATTAAGACATTAATAGCATCTACTGACTTTTTAACAGTATTGAATGCATTCTCTGGTGGAGGACTTGCTAACTTCTCAATTTTAGCATTAGGTATTTCACCATATATCACTGCATCAATCGTTGTTCAAATGCTACAAATGATTATTCCTAAGCTTAAGAGCTGGGGAGAAGAAGGCGAAAATGGTAAGCAAAAGATTAATAGAGTTACAAGATATACAACAATTGTCGTGTCTCTAATTCAAGCTTTACTTATCATCTTCAGCTTAGGCTCTACTCCAGATGATATTTTAGGAAATACATTAATCAAATATCATAACATGTATTGGGTATTCTACTTATACATGGCACTAGTAATTACAGCTGGTTCAGCATTTACAATGTGGTTAGCTGATTTAATTACTAGACATGGTATTGGTAATGGTTCATCTATGATTATCGTTGCAGGTATTATTTCATCAATTCCTACAATGTTCTCAGTATTATCAAGAAAGTATTTAACAAACCCAAGTGGTTTAAATATCTTCTTATACATATTAATCATTGTATTATATGTTGCTATGATACTTGCAGTTGTATTCTTTGAAGGTGCTGTAAGAAAGGTCCCTGTTCAGTATGCTAATAGACAGGCTGGTCAACAAGGATCTAATATTCCAATCAAGTTAAATTCTGCAAATGTTATTCCAGTAATCTTCGCTTCAACAATACTTTCAATTCCACTTACTATTATTGGTGTATTAAATTTATCAACTACTACATCAACAGCAGCATTCTGGATTAATCAAGTATTCTCAACAAGCGAACCTATTGGTATTGCTTTATATGTATTATTGATAATTTTCTTCAGTTTCTTCTATTCATTTATGCAAGTCGACCCAGAAAAAATTGCTGATAACCTTGAAAAACAAGGAGCATTTATTCCTGGTTATAGACCTGGTGAAGAAACTAAGCAACAATTATCTAAAATGTTATTTAGAATTACATTAATTGGTTCAGTATATCTAGCAATAGTTGCACTTGTACCAATCATTGTAACTAAAGCCTTTGGCTTCTCATCAGCAGATGGTTCATCATCAATCGTAGTTGGTGGTACATCACTAATTATCATTGTTGGTGTAGCTATTGAAACATTTAAACAAATTGAAACTCAATCTGAAACTAAGGATTACAAGGGTTTCTTAGATTAGGAGATAATTCATAATGAAATTATTAATTATGGGTAGACCCGGTGCAGGTAAAGGAACTCAAGCTGCAAATATAAAGGAATATTATAAGATTCCTCATATTTCAACTGGTGATATGTTCCGTGCCGCAATCAAGAATCAAACAGAACTTGGACTATTAGCTAAGAGCTATATGGACAAGGGCGGACTAGTACCTGATGAAGTAACAATCGGACTAGTTAGAGAAAGATTAGCTGAAGCTGATTGCAAGAATGGTTTCCTATTAGATGGATTCCCAAGAACAGTTGCTCAAGCTGAAGCATTAGATGAAATCTTAAAATCTAATGGCATTAAGTTAGATGCTGTATTAGATGTTAATGTACCAGCTGAAAAATTAATCAGACGTATGGTAGGAAGAAGAGTATGTAAGACTTGTGGTGCAACATTCCATGTTGAATTCAATGCACCTAAGAAGGATGGCATTTGTGATAACTGTGGTTCACCACTTATCCAAAGAGCTGATGATACTGAAGCTACTGCTAAGAACCGTCTTGAGGTTTATGATAACCAAACAGCTCCATTATTAGATTTCTATTCTAAAAAAGGTATTTTAAAAACAGTCAATGGTGATCAACCATTAGATAAGGTTTTTGAAGACATTAAAGAAACTTTAAGATAATTAAGGGTTCAGTTTCATTTAAAATTAATTTTTTTGCAAAAAGTTTCTTACGTAGTAAGAAAAAAACGCTTTTGCAAAATGTTGTAATTCATGGTATTCCTTTTTAGACAAATTGGTGATATAATATTTAATTGCCTTGCTATAAGGAGTATCATGTTGATTCAGCATAGTCCATGCTGATTTTTAATGTTTTATATATGCATAATATATAATTTGTTGTGATCAGTATACTGGTCTTGTGTAGATTAGTTTTATATGGAACTACACATTAATGAATTTAGGAGGCTTATTCTATATGGCAAAAAAAGAAGATGTTATTGAATTAGAAGGCATTGTTGAGGAAGTTTTACCCAATACACAATTTATAGTAACATTAGAAAACGGTCATCAAGTAAATGCACACGTTTCTGGTAAAATCCGCATGAATAACATACGCATTTTACCAGGTGATAAGGTAACTATTGAGTTATCACCATACGATTTAACACGTGGCAGAATTACTTACAGACATAAATAAAATGGAGGAAATAGAACATGAAAGTTAGACCATCAGTAAAACCCATTTGTCCTAAGTGTAAAGTAATTAAGCGTAAGGGACGCGTAATGGTAATTTGTGAAAATCCAAAACATAAGCAGAGACAAGGCTAAAAAGTAGGAGGTTAGAAGAAATGGCTCGTATTGCAGGAGTAGATATTCCAAATGAAAAAAGAGTTGTTATTTCATTACAATACATCTATGGTATCGGTGAAACTACAGCTGAAAATATTTTAAAGAACGCAGGAGTTTCTGAAGACATCCGCGTTAAGGATTTAACTGAAGAACAATTAAGTAAGATTCGTTCTGAAGTAGCTAAGATTAAAGTAGAAGGCGACTTAAGAAGAGAAGTTGCATTAAACATTAAGAGATTAATGGAAATTGGTTCATACAGAGGTATGAGACATAGAAGAGGCTTACCAGTTCGTGGACAAAATACTAGAAATAACGCACGTACTCGTAAGGGACCAAAGCGTACTATCGCTAACCATAAGAAGTAAGAGGAGGAAATAGAACACTATGGCACGTAAAGTTACAAAGAAGCGTGTGAAGAGAAATACCCCAGTTGGTGTTGCTCATATTCACTCAACATTCAATAATACAATCGTTACTATCACTGACCCACAGGGAAATGTAATCTCTTGGTCAAGTGCTGGAGCATTAGGTTTCAAGGGTAGCCGTAAGTCAACTCCTTTCGCTGCACAAATGGCTGCTGAAGCTGCTGCTAAGTCTGCAGTAGATCAAGGCGTTGCTAAGGTTGATGTAACAGTTAAGGGTCCAGGACAAGGACGTGAAGCTGCAATTCGTTCTTTAACAGTTGCAGGTCTTGAAATTACTTCAATTTCAGATGCTACACCAGTACCACACAATGGTTGTCGTCCACCAAAGCGTCCTCGTGGCTAGGATTATTTTGGAATTTAGTAGTATATTTAATATTTAGTATTTAGTATTAAAGTTTTATATAAATCAAGGGAGGCCCATTAATGAAAGATTTAAAATTTGAAAAACCAAATGCACTTGTAGATTTTGAAAGCGAAGACAAGAGCTATGGTAAATTTGTTATCACACCTCTTGAAAGAGGCTTCGGTATTACACTAGGAAATGCTATTAGAAGAACTCTTCTATCATCTCTACCTGGTGCAGCATTCGTTAACGTAAAAATTGACGGGGCTCAACATGAATTCCAAAATGTTGATGGAATTGTTGAAGATGTAATTACAAT
>CACZRY010000131.1 GCA_902783745.1 uncultured Erysipelotrichaceae bacterium | reverse complement strand
TTTATGCCTATAGATGTATATAATTATTTTAAAAAGGAAATAAATCAACTTCCTATAAATGAATATACAAAAGGTGAGATGGAACATTTATTATCATATTATATAGATAATGGGGAAAAGAAGCTTTTTAAATATATAAAGAAAGATTATTTAGTTAAAGCAAAAAAAGAATTAAAGGAATCTAAGAAAAAATTAAATAAATAATTTTTCTTGTTTGGTATACTATTAGATGTTAAAATAAAAGTAACAAACGAGGTGATAGTATGCCTGATACAGTTTTAAAGATTATAGAAGATGTAAAAAAGAATTATATTCTTTTACAAGAACCAAATTTACATAAGGATGATAAAGAAGAAGCCCTAAATTTCATTTTAAGTCATCAAAATGATGATGTATATATAACTGATTTAATTGGTGATATGTATTATAATGGAATAGGTGTTGAAAAAAGTTATAGAAAGGCTTTAAGCTATTACAAATCTTCAGCTAAAAAGAATTACGCATTATCAATGTATCATATTGGTGATATGTATTTTAATGGAATAGGTGTAAAAAAAGATTATAGTAAAAGCTATAAGTATTTATCTAAAGCTGTAAAACTTGGATGTAAGGAAGCATCACTTGATTTGGGTGTTTCATATCTTAAAGGATTAGGTACTATTGTAAGCTTTAATAGAGCTTTTAAGAACTTTACATTATCACAAGAAATTAATAGTAAGGATACATCTTTTTATATTGGTTATTGTTACTATATGGGATATGGAGTTTATGTAGATTATAAAGAAGCTTATAAATGGTTTAAAAAATATGAAAATAAAGATTCTTTATATTATATGGGATTAATCCATTTAAATGGATATTTAGATGGTAAACCTGATTATAAGCTTGCTTATAAATATTTAAGTGAAGCATCAGGATTAGGAAATAAGGATGCTTTCGTAATGGTTGGAGATTGCTACTTAAATGGATACGGTGTTGTAAAAGATATATCAAGAGCAATAGAAATATATAGAGAAGGAAGAGAAGAATTAAAACATCCTTTTAGTTATGCTAAAACAGGAAGTCTATATTTATATAATGATGATGTTGAACACAATATAAAATTAGGTTTAAAAATGCTTAAAAAAGGTGCTGATTTAAAATCTGATATTGCAATGCTATATTTAGGTAAATATTATTTATATGGACTTAAGAGGCCTAATTATAAAACTGCAAAGAAATATTTTATAGAAGGTGTATCTTTAAAAAATCCTGATTGCTTATACTATTTATCATTAATAGAAGAAAAGCAAAAAGATAAGGTTAATTCTCAAATTCATTTAGATGAAGCTATAAACCTAGGCTCTATAGATGCAAAATTAAAATATGCACAAACTTTTATCACAGATGATAGAATTCAAAGAAGAAACAAAGCGTTTAGATATTATAATGAGGTTTCAAAAACATTCAATAAGGATGCATTATATAAGGTTGCAGTTTGCTATCTTAGAGGTAAAGGAGTATCTAAAGATTCATTAAAAGCTAAGGATTATTTTATTGAAGCTTTAAGAATGGGTGAAGCAAAATCTTGCTATTATTTAGGTTACTTATATGAAACAAGTGATGTTATAGGTAAAGATTTATCTTGTGCATTTAAATATTATGAGGAAGGTAGTTCTTATAATGATTTATTATCCACTCTAAAACTTGCAGATTTTTATATGACAGGAAAAGGTGTTGATGTAGATTCTTCTAAAGCAATAGAATTGTATGAAAAAGCAAGAGAATTAGGTAGTGGAGAAGCTTGCTATTCGTTAGGTATGATTTATAACGATGGTAAGATAGTAGAAAAGGATTTCGATAAGGCTAAGGATTATTTCTTAGATGGAGATAGTAAAGGTAATGCTGACTGCCAATTTATGCTTGGATATTATTACTATAAGGGATACTCTTTAAAACATGATAATGCTAAAGCAATGAAGTACTTTAGATTAGCTGCAGTAGGAGGAAATAGGGATGCTAAATCATTCCTAAATGAACTTAACTAATGAAAGAATTATTTGAATTTATTGATAAAAATAATAAGAATTTATTTTATTTAACAGATAAAGATAATATTTCTTTTGAATTATTAAATAATTTTAACGTCACATATATTAATGATAATTTAGATATAATTAATGAATTAAAAAATAAATATAATAATATTGAATTTATTAAAGGTAATATATTTAATTATAATTCTAAAGAATTATATGATGTAGTTTATTCTAATAACTATATTCATAAATTATTAACTAAAGACCAACATATGCTTGCGTTAAGAATGAATAGATTATTAAAAGTAAATGGGGAATTAATAATAGAATTTGAAGGATATAAAAGTCTTTTTATAATTCATAATATGCTAGAAAGAATATTTAATGAACATGGTCTTTTATATAATAATGATCTATATCTTCCTACTATAAGAGAACATGCTAATGTATTAGAAGATCATGGCTTTTTAATTCAATATGCTGAATTAAAAAATGTAATTATTGAATCTAATCTAACATTATCAACGTGGGTTTTAAAAAATATTAAAAAGCCATTTGAAATTGTACCAATTGATCTAAGAGAAGAAATCTTAGAAGAATTAGAAGAAAGATTAAATGATAAAGTATATAAAAATGATAAACTTAATCTAGATTATTGTTTTGTTACTTTTAAAGCGATTAAAATAAAATAATAGTAAAGAGAGGATATTTATCCTCTTTTTACATAAAAATTCTAATTTTGAATTGACAATGTTTTTTATATTTGCTATAATTTTAAACGTTCATACGTGGTCCCATGGCCAAGTGGTAAGGCACGGCACTGCAACTGCCTGATCGCTGGTTCAAATCCGGCTGGGACCTCCATT
>CACZRY010000130.1 GCA_902783745.1 uncultured Erysipelotrichaceae bacterium | reverse complement strand
TGATAACTTCGCATCTATTGAAAAGGCAGTTGAAGAGGGTAGAGGAATATATGCTAATATTAAAAAGACAGTATTATTCTTATTATCTAGTAACATTGCAGAAGTACTAGCAATGTTAATCCTTATAATTATAGGACTTCCTGCACCTTTAATTGCAATTCATTTACTTTGGGTAAATCTTATTACAGATTCACTTCCTGCGATTGCGTTAGGTATGGATCCTAAGGCAAAGGGTATTATGAAGGATAAGCCAAGAAATCCAAATGAAGGATTATTTGCACATGGTGGTATTCTTATTACAGTAGGATATGGTCTTGCTATAACTATAGCGGTTGTTATTGCATATTTTTATGGCGCATGGAGTCATGGAATATATAATTTCAATGATATATTTAATTTATTCAATTTAACTAAGGATGCAACATATCAAATTGGTGATAAGGTATTTACTTATTCAATGGCACAAGAAGTATTACATGAATCAAGAACAATGGCATTTACAACATTAGCATTTGCTGAATTATTCCATATGCTTGGTATGAGTAATGTTAAAGAATCATTTGTCCATATATTTAAGGATAAGAATTACATGATGTATTTAGCGTTCTTCTTAGGCATAGGCTTACAATTCTTTGTAATACTAGTACCTGGTGTTAATCAAGTATTTAATACTAGAGCTGATTTAAGTATAGATGAATGGTTAATGCTTGCGTTATTCTCATTGTCTCCATTAATTATTCATGAGATTGCAGTAATAATCATAAAAATTAAAAATAGAAAAAAGAAGTAATTAATATAGGACATGCTAGATTTATATTTTAGGCATGTCCTATTATTTATTTATAAATAAAAAATTAATTTTTAATATTTTTGGCACTTTTTGCTTGACAGTGCCAAGAGATTAAATTATAATGTAGTTGCACTTGGAAAAGAAAAGTGCCAAACAAGGATAGGTGATGCTAATGTTAACAGATCGTCAAAAGTTGATATTAAAAGCAATTATTGAAGAATATGTAACATCAAATGAACCTGTTGGTTCTAAGGCTTTAACTGAAAAGCCGTATTTATCATTCTCATCTGCAACAATAAGATATGAAATGCAGCATCTTGAAGAAACAGGATATCTATTAAAGACTCATACATCTTCAGGCCGTATTCCATCAGAGATTGGTTATAGATATTATATAGACCATCTACTTATAAGAGATGAGGCAGTAAGTGAATATTATCCTTATATTGATAAGGTATTTGATAATGCCTATTATTCAAAGGAAGATGTTACTAAGAAACTAGCAGAAGCATTAAGTCACTTGACTGGATATTATGCAGCAATTGTATCTTCTCCATCTGATAATGCTAAGGTATTAAAGCTTGAAATTGTACCATTAAATGATAAAGAAACAATATTATTAATTGTTACTTCATCAGGCTCTGTACAAAATCAAAGAATTACAATACCAAATGGTTATAAAATGGATGACTTATTAAGAATTATTCAAATGTTTGATAATGCAATGTATGGTCATTCAATTTATGAGATTAGAGATATTCTAACTCAGGAAGCATCAAAACCAAGAATTAGACAAATGGTAGATTTTAGAGATGATATATTAAACTTCTTAATTAAAGCATTCTCTAGATTCTCTCGTGGTGAGATGTATGATTCTGGATTATCTAAATTATTAGGACATCCTGAATTTGAAGATCACAATGTTATGCAAAACCTTATTAAAGCAATAGATAGTGAGGTTATGAAGTCTTTCGCAACACAAGCTGATATGGGTATACAAATCCATGTTGGTGGTGAAAATATGTGTGATGGACTTGAAGGCTGTTCAATTGTAACAATGCCTTTTATTGTAAATGAAAATGAAAACGGATCTATTATTCTTGTAGGTCCTACAAGAATGAATTACCGTGCAACTATTCCGCTACTTGAATATGTAGCTAAGAATATGCATAAACTAAATAATAGGTAGGTGTTAGAATTGTCTGAAGTAAAAGATGAAAAAGATGTAAAAGAAAATTTAGAAAAAGATGCAAAAGAAGATTTAGAAAAAGATGCTTCAAAAGAACTTGATGATGTAGATTACAAGGAAGATAAGGAAGCAACTGATTCTAAAGATAAAAAGAAGAAAAAAGAAAAGAAAGATTCAAAAACAGTAGAGATTGAAAATCTTAATGCAGAGATTGGAAAGCTTAAAGCTGAAATTGATTCTTGGAAGAATGAATATTTAAAAGCAAGAGCTGAACTTGAAAATTCTAAAAAGAGAATTTCAGATCAAGCAGCTATTGAAAGAAAATATGCATCACAGCATGTTATTGGTGAATTAGTTCAACCAGTAGATATGCTTGTACAAATTGTAAATATGCCTGCCTCATCAGATGAGGTTAAGAATTATCAAATAGGTTTTCAAATGATTGCAAACCAATTAGCTGATATCCTAAAGAATGAAGGATTAAAGCCAATTGAAGTTAAGATTGGAGAACAATTCGATCCTAAGTTTATGCAAGCATTAGATGTAGTATCAGATGAAACTAAAGAAGATGGTTCTGTTATATCTATTAGACAAAATGGCTATTTATATAAGGATAGAATTTTAAGACCAGCAATGGTAATTGTTAATAAGATAAAAAAGGCTGAACCTGAAAAGGAAGAGCCTATTGAAGAAAAAGAAGAAACGAAGGGTGAATAATTATGACAAACAAGATTATAGGTATTGACTTAGGTACAACAAATTCATGTGTATCTGTAATGGAAGGATCTGAGGCTAAGGTTATTCCTAATGCTGAAGGTGCAAGAACTACTCCATCAGTAGTAGCATTTAAGGGTGATGAAATTCAGGTTGGTGATGTTGCAAAAAGACAGGCTATCACAAACCCTAATACAATTTCATCAATTAAAAGACATATGGGAGACACTTCTTATAGAGTAGATATTAATGGTAAGAAGTATACTCCACAAGAAATTTCAGCAATGATTCTACAAAATTTAAAGAAGACTGCTGAAGCATATTTAGGTGATACAGTTACAAAGGCTGTTATTACTGTACCAGCATACTTTAATGACGCACAACGTCAAGCAACTAAGGATGCAGGTAGGATTGCAGGATTAGAAGTTCAACGTATTATCAACGAACCAACAGCTGCAGCATTAGCTTATGGTATTGATAAGACTGAAAAGGAACAAAAGGTATTAGTATTCGACTTAGGTGGTGGTACATTCGATGTATCTATCCTAGATTTAGCTGATGGTACATTTGAAGTATTATCAACTGCAGGTGATACACACCTTGGTGGTGATGACTTCGACCAAAAGATTATCGATTGGTTAGTTGATGGATTCAAGAAGGAAAATGGTGTTGACTTATCATTAGATAAGATGGCATTACAAAGATTAAAGGATGCAGCAGAAAAGGCAAAGAAGGATTTAAGTGGTATTACTTCAGTTGAAATTTCATTACCATTCATTTCTATGTCAGCTGCAGGCCCTCTACATTTAAATACAACATTAACTAGAGCTCAGTTCAATACATTAACTGAAGATTTAGTTCAACGTTGCTTAGGACCAGTAAGAAGAGCATTATCAGATGCTAAGCTTTCAACAAATGATTTAGACCAGGTATTATTAGTTGGTGGTTCAACTCGTATCCCTGCTGTACAAGAATTAGTAAGAAAAGAATTAGGTAAGGAACCTAATAAGAGTGTTAACCCAGATGAAGCAGTATCAATTGGTGCAGCTATTCAGGGTGGTGTATTAACTGGTGATGTTAAGGATGTATTATTACTAGATGTTACACCATTATCATTAGGTATTGAAACATTAGGTGGTGTATTCACTAAGTTAATCGATAGAAATACAACAATTCCATGTTCTAAGTCACAGGTATTCTCTACTGCAGCTGATAACCAACCAGCAGTAGATATCCATGTATTACAAGGTGAAAGACCTATGGCTGCAGATAACAAGACATTAGGACGTTTCCAATTAGGTGATATTCCTGCAGCTCCAAGAGGAGTACCACAGATTGAAGTTAAGTTCGATATTGATGCAAACGGTATTGTTAACGTATCTGCAAAGAACTTAGGTACTGGTAAGGAACAAAAGATTACAATTCAATCAGGTTCAGGATTATCTGAAGATGAAATCAATAGAATGGTTCATGAAGCAGAAGAAAATGCTGAAGCTGATAAGAAGAAGAAGGAAGAAGCTGACCTTGTTAACGAGGCTAACCAATTAATCTTCCAAACTCGTAAGGCATTAAATGACTTAAAGAATGTTGATCCAACTGAAAAGAATCAGGCTGAAACATTATGCAACGAATTAGAAAAGGCATTAGAATCTAAGGATATGGCTCAAATTCGTGCTAAGAAGGAAGAATTAGAAAAGGTTGCTCAAGGTATCGCTACAAAGGCATATCAACAAGCACAAGAAAATCAGGGAAATAATAATGGCGGAAATGAATCAGGCAATGGTGGACATGGTGATTCAGTAGATGCTGATTTCTCAGACGTACAATAATTAAAAAAACATTCAAGCGAAGGGTTTAATACCCTTCGTTAGTGTGTCTTAAGGAGGACACTTTATGGCTCAGAAAAGAGATTATTATGAAGTACTTGGATTATCTAAGGGTGCATCAGATGATGAAATTAAGCGTGCATATAGAAAGCTTGCTAAACAATATCATCCAGATGTAAATAAAGAACCAGGTGCTGAAGAAAAATTTAAAGAGATAAATGAAGCCTATGAAACATTATCAGATCCAAATAAAAAGGCAAGATATGACCAATATGGCTTTGAAGATCCTACTCAAGGATTCGGTGGAGCAGGATTTGGTGGTGCTGGATTTGATGGTGCAGGATTTGGTGGATTTGATGATATTTTAAACGCATTCTTTGGCGGTGGCGCAAGAAGTCAAAGACAAAATCCAAATGGTCCAAGACGTGGTAGAGATGTTGACCATCAGATGAGTATTACTTTTGCAGAAGCTGTATATGGCTGTAAGAAGAGAATAAGATTATCAGTTGATGATAATTGTCCTCATTGTGGTGGAAATGGTGCTGAGCCAGGTTCTTCAACTTCCACTTGTGCTAAATGTGGTGGTAGAGGTAGAATTATACAAACAGTTAAATCACTATTTGGTGTAACACGCCAAGAAGCAATATGTCCTGATTGTGGTGGACGTGGTAAAATAGTTACTCACAAGTGTAGTGAATGCCATGGTACAGGTAGAGTAAGAAAGACTAAGGAAGTTGAAATTACAATTCCAGCAGGTATTCAAACAGGTATGTCATTAAAGATGGCAGGATATGGTGAAAGTGGATTTAATGGTGGCGAAAATGGTGATTTATATATTGAATTCACATGTGGCGAGCATGAATCATTTAAGCGTGATGGACAAGATATTATTCTAGAAATTCCACTATCTATTTCACAAGCTTCATTAGGTGACACTATTAAAGTACCAACAATTGATGGCGATGTTGAAGTAAAAATTCCTCAAGGTACACAACCTGGTACTAAATTAAGATTAAGAGGAAGAGGTACAAAGAATCCTAGAGGTGGCTCATCTAGAGGTGATCAATACATTATTTGTAATGTGATTGTACCAAAGTCTCTAACTAAGAAAGAAAGACAAATATTAGAAGATTTCCAAAAGGAAGAAAAGAACGAAAAGCAATCTCCATGGGATAATTTTATCAATGGATTTAAGCGTATCTTCACTGGAAAGTAAAATTTGTATTAATAGCTATAAGAAAAAGTCTTATAGCTTTTTTTACAAAAACTTTAAATTATCATGCATATATAGTAGTTATATATTTAATCTATATTACTTGTAATAATTAATTCCTTGTATAGATTTTATTTTTTTGTTATAATATAAAAGAATTTTTAGGAGGATCTATTACTTATGGAACAAAATCAATTTGATGGTTTAGAAGATATCGAAACACAAACAATAAAGCCTGAAGATGAAATTGTACATCAAAAGGAATATGAAAAGCTTTTAAAATTAGAAGAAGATAGAAAGAATTTTGAAGCTGCATCTAATTTAGTTAAATTTGGTTGCTTTGAACAAAAAGAAGTTTTACCACAAGATTTAAATTTTGCTAAATTAGAAAAATCTAGTTATGAAAAGAAATATAATGCATCTTATGATTTATATAAGGATCAAGAAACAGGACAATTATTATTCATTTTACCTTTAGTTGAAAACAACCAAGGTGATAGTAATGAAGATAAGTCAATGAAGCCTTATGCATATGATGTTTTATTTGTTGAACAAATGTCAGAAGAAACATATGAAAAGGTATTAAAGGCAGGAAGAAATAACTTAAATTCTTTTGCTAAGTTCTTACTTGTTTCATCTTATGTATTTGCAATCACAAATATAGTATTATCAATTTTTGTATTCTTTGGCGCATTAATTTATCAAACAACAACTACATCAAGCTCAGTATTTGCTAGTATTTTAACTGCATTTATGTATGCTGCACCATTATTCGCAGGTGTTGTAATTTCAATTCCTCTTGTATGTGTTGCATATATCCAGTTCAAGAAATATAAAGAAGGTAAATAATATGCAAAAATACTTCATAAGTGATGATGATTTCAACAATAAAAAAATTACATCAGATGATGCATTTCATATCTCTAATGTAATGAGATCAAAGCCTAATGATAGTATTCTTATAGGAAATAATGGTAAAACCTATTTAGCAGTACTTAAGGTAATCACTAAAACTGAAGTATCCTTTGAAATAGTAAAAGAAGAAACCGGTAATAAAGAATTGCCGGTTTTTATATCAATTTTTCAAGGATATCCAAAAGGTGATAAATTAGAAGATGTGATTAAATATGGTACTGAATATGGCGTTTCTGAATTCGTACCTACAATAATGAAAAGAAGTATATTTAAGCTTGATCCTAAGAAAAAAGAATCAAAGATCAAAAGATTTAATACTATCGCAAAAGAATCAAGTGAACAATCTTATAGATCATGCTTAAGCTATGTTTCTGATATCAAATATTTAAAAGAAATAGATTTCTCAAACTATAACGTAAAAATATTATGCTATGAAGAAGATGCTAAAAATAATGAAGTATCTAATTTAAAAAATACAATTAAAAATTTAAAACCATCTGATAGGGTTGCAATTGTAATAGGACCTGAGGGTGGAGTTGATGATAGTGAAGTTTCATACCTTCTAAGTAAGGGATTTATTAGATGTGCCTTAGGACCAAGAATTTTAAGAACTGAGGTTGCACTATATTACGTATTATCAGCTATTAGCTATGAAATGGAGTTAAAATAATGTATAAAATTGGTTTTATAACTTTAGGATGTAAAGTAAATATTTATGAATCAAACGCAATTAAAGATGAATTCATAAAAAAAGGATATCTTGTATCTGATGCAGATCCTTCATGTGATGCATTTATTATTAATACTTGTTCTGTTACAAATCAGGCTGATGCTAAATCAAGACAAATGATTCATAAGTGTCATAAATTAAACCCAAATGCTATTATCGCAGTTATGGGATGCTACTCACAATCAAATCCTGAAGCTAAAACCTTACCTGATATTGATATATTACTTGGTAATAATAATAAGCATGAGGCAGTTACTAAAATAATTGAAATGCTTAATACTAAAAAGTATAGATATGTAAATTTATTAGATATATTAAAAGAAAAAGAATATGAGCCTTTAGAGGTTACAATGTTTGACCATACAAGGGCATTTGTAAAAATTGAAGATGGATGCCAAAATTTCTGTACATATTGTGTTATTCCTTTCGCAAGAGGTCCTGTTAGAAGTAAGGATGCAGATAAGGTAATAGAAGAAATAAAAGGTGTAAGCGAAAGAGGATATAAAGAAGTAGTATTATCAGGTATTGATACAGGTAAATATTATGATAAGAAAACTAACACAAATTTCTCTAAGTTATGCCGTAGGATAATTGATGAGGTTCCTGGTATTAAAAGATTAAGAATATCATCAATTGAAATTACTCAAATAACACCTGATTTTATAGAATTATTACATGATTCTAAGGTTATTGCAGATCATATGCATCTACCTATTCAATCAGGTAGTGATAATGTTTTAAATATGATGAAAAGATTCTATACTACTAAAGAATTTAAGGAAAGAGTAGATATGATTAAATCAGTAAGACCTGATATTTCATTATCAAGTGATGTTATTGTTGGTTTCCCAACAGAAACTGATTTAGATCATAAGAATTCTATGAAATTTATAGAATCACTTGGTATGACACATCTACATGTATTCCCTTTTAGTAAACGTGCAGGTACAAGAGCGGCTGATTTTCCTGATCTTGATCCACAAATAAAAAAAGTAAGAACAAAAGAAATGATGGATTTATCATATAAGCTTGAAAGAAGATATAATTCAAAGTTCTTAGATAAAACATTAGATGTTATTTTTGAACAAAAGGATAATAAAGGAAGAATTGTTGGACATTCATCTAATTTTATTGAGATTGCAGTAGATGGTGATGATTCTTTAATTGGTAGATATGCTAATGTACATATTAAATCTATAGATGGTTTAAAGCTTATAGGAGATATAGTTTCATTTATAGATTAGGAGTACTTTTTTCTTGACATGGTATAACCTCCGTGATATATTAAATGTAAAGTAAGTTTTACAATTTTGATTACATTGGGAGGTGTAACAAATGAAAAAGAAATTGGGAGTATTTATAATTGTAGCTATGATATCTATATTTTTGATGACAAATATTTTATTTGCAGAAGCTCAAGAAACTGAATATACTAATTCAGTAAAAGAGTTTTTGGATAAATATAATATGAGAATTCAAGATTATATTACAAATTCAAGATGGTTTTTATTAGTACCTATTGGTGTTACTGGTATAATATCATTCAAAAATTATATAACTATTGTAAAGCATAGTGAAAAAAAGATTACAGTATTTGGTATAGCAATACCATCATTAATAATAGCTATAGTATCATTAATATCTGTTTTAGGTAAGGATTCAGTACCATACTTAGGATTACCTGTTGTTGCTGTATCAGTTATAACCTTATATGTATTTTCTTTATTGGAAGCAAGAAAATATAGGATGGTTGTAATAGGTGGAAGTATATCAGTTGGTTTTATAACTATAGTTTTAATTTATTTTATAATAGCTACTGCATACAGTTCATTTAATTATTTAAGTGATATTAATACTGTTGATGCATTATTTATTTTTAATTCAGTTGGAGTATTAATATTAATGATTTTATCTATGATATATTCTATTTTAATTAATCGTAAGATAGAAAATGAATTAAAAGAATTAGAAACTGATTCTTTAACTGTAAAAGAATAACTAAAAAAACATGCGACTTTTCATGATAAAAGTCGCTTTTTTGACCTTTTTAGAAAAAATTTTTAAAAAAACATAAAATAGTGCTTTACAATAAAAAATGATTTTGATATAATTACTACCGGAATTCGTCCCAAGAAGGAGGCTTAGACATGCCAAAAGTAGTTGTACGTGAAAAAGAAAGTATCGAAGACGCACTACGCAGATTCAAGCGTGATGTATCTAGATCTGGTAACCTTCAAGAGGCGAAAAAGCGTCAATACTATTTAAAGCCTAGCGATGTACGTAAGCAAAAGCGTCAAGAAGCTAGAAAGAGATTTAAGTAGTATATAGGTATTATTAGATAACTTTCAAAGAGGAGATGTTACATCTCCTTTTTTTTATACGATGGGGTGATGATATGAGTATTAAGTTCTTTTATAATAATTATGATTTAACTGAAAATAAGGTTATAAAAGTAGAAGTAAAAAATAATAAGCTTTATTTATATTTAGTTATGAATGCTTATTTAGAGCTTATTGCGAATGGATATAGACCAGAAATGGATATAGATATATCTAATGTATTTATTTTTAATACTTTAAATAATGATATAATTATAGATGATATAAAAGATATTTATGTATCTTCTCATAATGATAATGAAATAGTATTTATGATTAATAATATAGAATATAAGTGTTATGGAGAAATCAATGTTTTATATGAGAATTATTCATATTAATTTGGAGGAAGTATGGAAGAGCAGTTTTCAAGAACAAAGCTTATATATAAAGAAGATGGTATGAATAAGCTTAAAAATTCATCTGTTATAGTATTTGGTGTTGGTGGTGTTGGAGGATATGTTATAGAAGCTTTAGCAAGAGTAGGTATAGGTCATATAACTATTGTTGATAAAGATAGGGTATCAGTATCTAATATTAATAGACAAATAATTGCACTAAATAGTACTATAGGTAGATATAAATGCGATGTTATGGAAGAAAGAATAAAAGATATTAACAGTAATTGTATTGTTGATAAAAGAAATTGCTTCTATTTACCTGAAAATAAAGATGAATTTGATTTTTCTTTGTATGACTATGTAATTGACTGTGTTGATACAGTAACTGCTAAAATATCAATTATTTTAGAAGCATATAAGGCAGGTAGTATGGTTATTTCTGCGATGGGTGCAGGAAATAAGGTTAATCCATCTATGCTTAGGGTATCTGATATTTATAAAACTAAGGTTGATCCTTTAGCAAGAGTCATGAGAACTGAACTTAAAAAAAGAAATATAAAGAAACTTAAGGTTGTATATAGTGAAGAATATCCTATAAAATATGATGATAATGAAAAAGTTATTGATCCTATAACTTCTAAGGTTACACCAGGTTCTACATCTTTTGTACCATCATCAATGGGACTTTTGATAGCTTCTGAGGTAGTAAAGGATATACTTAAAAAGTAGAATAATATTCAAAAAAAGTCTAATTATGTTAATTTTGTGTTATTAGATTTTTATTCTTTATTCTCATTTCTATTTATGGTAAGATAGATAAGCGAAAGGATGTTTTAGATATGCTTAAAGGAATGTTTGCTTTATCATTAATAACACTTCAGGTTGGCGCATTATATTCATGCGGCAATAGTGGAATTTATTCTAATAAAGCAGTTTTTTATACAAAATCATATTATACAGATGATAGTGGCGCATATGTACCACTTGAGGTTGAAAATATTATAGTTGATTTAAAAGAAGATAGAGTAATAGAATATCCTTATATAGGTCTTCCTACATCGAAGACTTTAAATGGACATAAATATTATATTGACCATTTTTATATACAAAGCGATTCTAGTAAAAAAGCTATATCATTCCCATATACTTATGTTGATGAAAATGTAACTGAATATTGGAGTGAACTTGATGAATATGAAAATTCAGTTATATTCATTGCAGTATGGAAGAAGTCTTATTAAAAGGAGTTTCTAAAATGATTAGATTAATTGTTGATACATCTTGCTCAATTAAAGCAAATGAGCTTAGTGAATATCGAATTGATGGTTTAATTCCATTAAAGATATTATTAAATGGTAAAGAATATACAGATGATACTATTGATATAGATTCATATTGGAAAGAATTTTTAGCATCATCTGAATTTCCAAAAACTTCATTACCAAATTTAGTTGAGGCAGAAGAAAAAGTATTATCATATACTGATAATGGAGATGATGTTATTGTAATGACAATATCATCATTCTTATCTGGTGAAAATAACGCATTACATATGTTATTTGATGAAAACCCTCATGTTAGAATCATTGATTCATTAGGATGCGTTGGAATGTTAAGAATTTTAATATCTGATGTTATTAATAAATATCGTGATAGCCTAACTATTGATGAGGTTGTTAAAAAAGTTACTGATTTTATTCCTAGATTAAAGGTTGCAGCTGTACCTGAAACATTAGAATATTTATATAAAGGTGGAAGATTATCTAAGCTTGAATATATTGCAGGTTCTATTTTATCTATTAAGCCTATATTAAATATTGAAAATGGTAAGATTAAAAGCTTCGCTAAAAAGATTGGTTTAAGAAAAGCTAAAAGATATTTATTAGAATTAATAACTGAAGAAGCTGACCTAAATTATCCAATTGTACCATCATATTCATATAATGATGAAAATTTAGTTGATATTATTAATCAAGCATCTGATGAAATTAAATCAAAGTTAACAGTAGAAGATAATTTAATCCCATCTATTGCAAGTCACTGGGGACCTAATTGCTTCGGATTTATATATGTAGTTAAAGAAAAATAAAATGTATCGTTTTGATACATTTTTTTAATCTTTAAAAAGATTGGGGTTTCATTTTAATTATTATATGTATTGTGATATAATAACCGAAGATAGGAGGGAGGAATTATAGTATGAAAAAAAAGAAATTATTTTTATTTATGGCTTTAACGTCAACAATTGCTGGACTTACAAGCTGTAATGTTTCAAATGATAACAATTCAACAAATATTGCTCAAGTTTATAACTTAGAAGATAATGAATTATCACAAAAGGTATTTAATGAAATTAAAAAAACATTACCAAATATTACTTATGATGAATT
>CACZRY010000129.1 GCA_902783745.1 uncultured Erysipelotrichaceae bacterium | reverse complement strand
TTACCCTTTAATGTATCTTTTACATCCTGGTAAATATTACCAGCACCTGTAACTCTCATTGCTTGGTAAACATATGCTCTTCCTGATAGTGGGTCACGAATAGCTCCACCGATACATGTAGATGCTCCACCAAATGGTTCAATTTCAGTTGGGTGGTTATGAGTTTCGTTCTTGAATTGTAATAACCACTTTTCAGGTTTGCCTGAAACATCAATTGTAACATAAATTGAACAAGCATTATTTTCTTCTGATTCTTCTAAATCATCAAGCTTTCCAATTTTTCTTAAGTATCTAGCACCAATTGTTGCTAAATCCATAAGGCAAACTTTCTTGCCTTCTCTTTGTAAATCCTTACGGATATTATTATAAAGGTCTAATGATTCTTCTAATTCTGCCTTCATAAATGATTCATCAATTGTAATATCAGTTAAAATTGTACCGAATGTTGTATGACGGCAATGGTCAGACCAATAAGTATCAAGAATTCTTAATTCTGTTTCCCAAGGATCTCTTCCTTCCTTCTTAAAGTATTCAACAACACACTTTAAGTCATCCTTGTTCATTGCAAGTTCCATCTTCTTGCAATAAGCTTCAAGTTCACTATCTTCCATCTTAGTGAAACCATCTAATACTTGAACAGGCTTAATTGGAGCCTTTTCGATATCAGTAAGCTTAGTTAAATCCTTTTCTCTTGCTTCAACTTGGTTAATTTCATATTTCTTAACTCTTTCTAAATCTTCATCAGTTGTATCATCGTCTAAGATAATAATTCTTCCTGAACGAATATTGATATCAGCATTTGGATCAATTAGCTTAACGCAGTCTATTGCAGATGATGCTCTTTGGTCGAATTGTCCTGGAAGATATTCAATCGCAACATATTTCTTACCTTCTAAGTTTAATTCATCAAATACAGTATCTGTAACAATTTCTCCAAATACTTGGTATCTTGATTTTTCAAGAAGGTCATCATTAAATCCAAATAAATCATAAACATTAACTAATCTTAGATTCTTTTGGTTTAATCCTAAATTTAAATTTAAATCAGATTGTATTGATTTAGCTTCAACCTGGAATTGTGGTAATTTTTCAACAAAAATTCTATAATCACTCATTATTCTTCCCTCGCAAATAAATTCTCGTATTTTTCTTTATACAATGCTTCTGTTGTGTTTGTAAATGTCACATGAGCCATCTTTCTTTTTTCACGAACATCAGCTTTGTTATAATCATGAATATGAACATCTTTATCCTCTTTAAGTTTTTTCATATTCTCATAATCAAATCCTAAAATGTTTTTCATAACAGTAGGAGATATAAGCTTTGGTTCTTCAAGCTTCTTTCCAAGCAAGAACCTTGCAAGCTCTCTATACTGATTTGTTGTACATCCTTCAATAGTGTAATGTCCACTATTGTGAGGACGTGGTGCCATTTCGTTAAAATAAAAATCATTTCCTTTAACAAAAATCTCAACACATAATATTCCTAAGTAGCCACATTTTTCCATAAACTTTTTGGCTTCTTCTTGAATCTTTAAAAACATAGGTGTTTGTTTTTCTACAAAGCATAAATCTAAGATTCCATGCTTATGCTTATTGATTCCCATTGGGAAAGATATTATTTGATCCTTACTTCTAACCATGATAACTGATGTTTCATAGTCAAACTTAATGAATTCTTCTAATATTCCTTCTCCACTTAAATATTCTAAAACCTCTACAATATCATCTTCACTTTTTAAAAGTACTTGACCATGTCCATCATAGCCCATTGTAGTTGTTTTATAAACGCAAGGATAACCGATTTCTTTAATTCCATTCTTTAGGTCTTTTAAAGAATTGATTGCCTTGAACTTAGGAGTCTTTAACCCATTATTGTTCGCGTTAGTCTTTTCTCTTATTCTATTTTGTGAATCAAACAAAGGTTGGATTCCTTGTGGAATATTATAAGTATCAAGTAAATACTTTAATGCCTCAGAAGGAACATTCTCAAATTCATATGTTAGGATATCAGTCATATTGCCAAGCTTTTTTAAGCCTTCAAGATCGCTATATTCTGATACAACTATATCATCACAAACAAATGATGCAGGACATTTTGGATTTGGATCAAGGCATATAGCCTTTCCACCTTCTTTATGAATTTCTTCTGCAAGCATCATACCAAGCTGACCGCCGCCAATAATACCTACGGTTTTCATTATAACACCTCTAAAAATAAAAAATGCACGCAAAAATGCGTTGCAAAACTACACTAAAAAATAAGCCATACATAAATGACCTATATAAAAATTATTAACCTGTCTCTTTGCAATATTCATAATCATAATAAAACTCCGATCCAAGTAAGACTTTAAATAACTTAAAGCCCGAACTTACTTTAGTAAGTATATTTGTACAATGACTATTTTAACACAAGTATTTACTTTAGTAAATAAAAAAGGCATTAGAAAAGGGATGAAATAATCGTTTTCATCCCTACTATTTTTATAATTCAATATTTAAAACTTTATTAGTTTGATTATTTCTAAAGTTTTCAAGCTTTAAGGCTAATTCTTCATCTGATGTTGCAAGAATAGATACTGCAGATAAGCTTGCGTTCTTAGCTCCGTTTATAGCAACTGTTAATACAGGTACTCCACCAGGCATTTGTACTATTGAAAGTAATGAATCTAGGCCATTTAAAGCTCTTGATTTAACAGGTACTCCAATTACAGGTAATGTTGTCATTGCTGCAACCATACCAGGTAAGTGAGCTGCTCCACCAGCACCTGCAATAATAACCTTTAAACCACGCTCTTTTGCGCTATGAGCGTATTCAAACATTAAATCAGGTGTTCTATGTGCAGATACTACCTTCTTTTCGTATGCTACACCAAATTCATCTAGTACCTTGCAAGCTTCTTGCATTACTTCATAATCAGAATCTGACCCCATTATAATTCCAACAATAGGTTTTGCCATCTTACTTATGCTCCAAAATCTTGAATAATTGTGCAGCTGCCTTAGCTGGACCTTCATGTTCCATTCCAGGTACTGCTAATCTTGTATGTAATACACCAATCTTAACGCCTTCGTTATATAATTGTGAGAAATAAGAATCGATAAGTGGTCTTGTCATTTCTTCTCTTTGAACTGGTCCGAATGGATTAGCAAAGAATGTTTCAGATAAACCAATTTCTTGAGTTGTACCCTTAGCAAATCTTGCACCACGGATGAAATCACGTTCTGCATCCTTAACATTATCAAAGAATTCTACTTCATTTCCTTCAGCTACATTTGCTTCATAGTTGTTAGCATATAATACCATATCTGGCTTATAACCTAACATAATTTGTGGATATGTAGCAACAGGGATAACTAAACGAGAGTTAACCTTATCAGGGTTCATGAAAATAGCACGGTCCATTTCCTTATATGCATAACCAGAAGTCATATCATCTAAACGAACGAATGCACCAATTTCTGTACCGAATGCAAGGATTTCACCATTAGGCATTCTCTTGAATGTACCCATATCATCGAATACTGTTAATTGAGCTGAAATATCATCACCAGCCATTTCTGATAATGCTTCTAAAGATTCACTCTTACCAGCACCAGAGTCACCGATGATAACGATATTCTTAGTTTCACCACTTCTCATAGTGATGTGAACGCATGCACCATGTAAAGGTAAATTACCTTGTTCAATCATAGAAACGTTATATAAAGTTAATAACATCTTCTTCATGTATCCAAAATAATCAATAGAATCATTATGTGGTGCAACACCTACATAAATTCCTTCTTCTTTATCATGATAGAATACTGAATCACCTTCGATATCACAACCGAAGATATAAATGCAATCTGGCTTCTTACCCTTAACTTCAGAAAGTGGTACGAATTCAAATAAGTTACAAATAGTAATACCATGAGCTAAATAATCTCTATGGAAATAAACATAAGTTAATGCTGAACCAACCATTGCAGCATAGCAATAATATTCAGATGCCTTAAACTTATCCTTAATTGCATCACAAGGGTTCTTAAATACTTCTTGATAAGTACCAGTTCTCTTGTTCTTTGCAGAATATGAAATAAATGGTGGTCTAATAACAATTTGTTCAATTGCTTCAGACTTAGCTAAGAATGAATAATAAGAATTTTCACCCATCCAAGCATTTCTAGATAATAATAATGCAGCATTTACACCAGCAGGTAACTGACGATAAATTGGGAACTTAGCACCATAAAGCTTTTCACAAATAGTACGGTAAGTCTTTAAGATAACATTATTGAAATCAGTTTGTGCTTCAATAAATGCACCTGATTCAACTGAGTTCATCTTAGCTTTAGTTGAAATAACTGCATATCTTTCAATTCTTCTCCAGTTATTATAGAATTCTTGAACTAAATCATATAAAACATCTTGCTTTTCTAAAGCTTGGCAGAAGAATGGATCTTGTTCCTTTACTTCTTCAACTGAGAAAACTAATAAATGCTTTAATAAATCTATTGTTGCTTTCTTAACCTTCTTCTTAGGGAAAATATTTAAAACTCCTAAGAAAGCTTGGTTTTCAGTCTTATATAGGTGATCAATAAATCTACCCCATACATCAGCAAAGCAAGCTGAATTAATAACTTCTATTTCTGTCTTACAGAACTTTTCTGAAAAGTTCATTACTAATTGTTTTTCATTTAATACGTATTCCATGTCTCTTCTCCTAATCAATATATTTTAAAATAAACCTTTTGTTTTGCCATCAACAACATCCATGTTATTTGCAGCAGGAACCTTAGGTAAACCAGGCATTGTCATAATATCACCAGTTAATGCAACTAAGAATCCAGCGCCAATTGATGGTTTTAATTCACGAATTGTAATTGTGAATCCTTCAGGACGTCCTAATAATGTTGGATCATCTGATAATGAATATTGTGTTTTTGCCATACAAATAGGAAGCTTATCCCATCCGTTTTCAACAAATGTCTTAATTTGTGTTTTTGCCTTAGATAAGAATTCTACATTTTTAGCACCATAAATTTCTTTACAAATTGTTGTAATCTTATCTTCAATTGAGCAATTAAGATCATATAATGGAGCAAACTTTTCTGCACCATCTTCATTCTTAATCTTCTTAATAACCTTATTAGCTAAATCACAAGCACCTTCGCCACCCTTAGTGAATACTTCTGATAATGAAATTTCATGGCCATTTGCTCTAGCCCAGTCTAATAAAGCATCAATTTCAGCTTCAGTATCTGTTGCAAAACGATTGATTGCAACAACATAAGGAAGATTATACTTCTTAATATTTTCAATATGCTTAGCTAAATTTGAAATACCGCTAATTAATGCAGGTACATTTTCTATAGCTAAATCAGTTTTCTTAACTCCGCCATTCATCTTTAATGCACGAATTGTTGCAACAATTACAACACAACTTGGCTTAATTGAAGCTTGACGGCACTTAATATCAAAGAACTTTTCTGCACCTAAGTCAGCACCAAATCCAGCTTCAGTAACAACATAATCAGCTAGTTTCATAGCTGTTTTTGTAGCTAAAACTGAGTTACAACCATGTGCAATATTTGCGAATGGTCCACCATGAATGAATGCTGGTGTATGTTCTAATGTTTGAACTAAGTTAGGCTTTAAAGCATCTTTCATAATTAATGCTACTGCACCAGTTGCATTAATATCCTTAACAGTAATAGGCTTCTTTTCATAGTTATATGCAATAACCATTCTAGAAACTCTTTCCTTAAAATCATCCATAGATGTTGCAAGGCACATTGCAGCCATAATTTCAGATGCAAC
>CACZRY010000128.1 GCA_902783745.1 uncultured Erysipelotrichaceae bacterium | reverse complement strand
CCTGAAGAAATTAAATTTGCAACAACATTTAATCCCTTTTCATTTGCTTCAGCTAGCCAGTTTTGCATCCATTCACCGCCGCCCCAGCCGTATGATCCGAAGAATGCGTATTTCTTTGTTGTATCCTTTGCAACTTCTTCAAAGAAAGGTCTAAATTCAGAATCCTCTAATTCTTCTGCACCCATTGCAGGACAGCCTAATACTAATGTATCATATGCTAATGCATCACTTACGCTAATATCTGATACTGATTTAGCTTCAGCTCCTAAAGCACCTGCAATCTTAGATGCGATAGCTTCTGTATTACCTGTGCTTGACCAATAAATTACTACTGCGTTCATATAATCCTCCTATTATTACCTCATAAAGTTTTAAATTGAATAGCCTCTATTTATAAGCTTCATCACGCAATTACGGCATCTTGTATACTTATTAAAAATTTCTTGCTTCATTGTTACGTTACTATATACCTTCCAATATCCGGTATGTAGGCATTTTTTATCTTTTCTAATAAAATGATAAGTATCTGATAGGTCATATCCTAAGAATATTCCGATTTCATGTGGGAATTCTAAATTATTATTAATTCTCATTTCTAAATACTTTAATAATAAATTTAGATCTTTTATTTCAGGATATCCTTCTCTTACTAAAAAATCTAAAGTTTCTGGTTCAAATATTTTATTTTCTAAAATCTTAGTTCTATATATTAATAATAAATATTTATCATCCAATCTACGTAAGATTCTAAAATTAACCTTAGGACCATATTTTTTGTTTAAATCTTCTACTTCTTTTTCAATATCGAAGTCACCTATAGATAAGCTTATTAAATTAGATGCCTTAATACCACATAACGCTGGAGAGCAATGTAATGCTAAAGCTTGCTCGAATTTTTTACTCATAATATACAAACTCCTAATTAGTTATAACTAACCATATATTTAAAAATAATAAGTTAGCACTAACTAACCTATTTATATTATATATTTATTTTCATATAAGTCAATAGAGAAAAGTCTTTTATAAAAGAAAAAAGGTGGAAAATATTTTCCACCATAATTTCTACTTTAACATAATATCATCAATTGGCTTACCAGGAGCAACCATTGGTAATACCTTTTCATCAGTTAATACATAAGCATTAATTAATGCAGGTCTTCTATTCTTAACAGCTTGTTCTACTGCAGCTTTATATTGAGCTTTTGTTTTAGCTTCATAATAATCAATCTTAAATGCTTTTGCTAAAGCTTCATAATCTAAATTATTATCAAGTGTAGTTTGAGAATATCTTTTGTTATAGAATGCAGTTTGCCACTGTCTAACCATACCTAATACACTATTATTTGCAATAACTTCAATAATAGGTAGATTGTTTCTTGAAACAGTTAATAATTCATTACAGTTCATTCTAAATGAACCATCACCTGCAATATTAAATACTACTGCATCAGGATTTCCGATTTGAGTACCTATTGCAGCACCTAAACCATAACCCATTGTACCAAGACCACCTGATGTAATTAATCTATGTGGCTTAGTATATGTGAAGTATTGTGCAGCCCAAATTTGATGCTGACCTACTTCTGTTGCAATAAAGCAATCACCTTTAGTAACTTCATATATTGCTTCCATAAAATATCTAGGCTTTAAATCATCAGATACTTGGTTATCCTTAAATATGTTCTTCCATGTACCAACTAAAGCTAACCACTGAGGATTCTTCTTTGGTACTAAGTATTTCTTAATACGTGTAAAGAATTCCTTCATATCCATAACTAATGGGTAGTCATCTTTAATATTCTTATCAATTTCTGCTAAATCAATATCAACATGAACAATCTTTGCATTTTCAGCAAAATGCTTGTGATTTGATAATACACGGTCACTAAATCTAACACCAAATGCTAATAATAGGTCACATTCAACAACGCTCTTGTTTGATGCAACAGTACCATGCATACCAATTAATCCTGTAGATAAAGGACTAGTTTGGTCAAATGCACCAATACCCATTAATGATGTTGATGTAGGAATATCTAACATTTCTGCAAATTCAGTTAATTCCTTTGCTGCATTACTTCTAATAACACCACCACCTGCATAAATAAATGGCTTTTTAGCATTATTAATTAATTCAGCAACTTCCTTAATCTTTTCTTCTTCAATTTCCTTAATTGGTTTTACTGTTTCGCTAAAATCAATTTCTTGAGGCTTGAATTCGCATACTGCTGCAGTAATATCCTTAGGAATATCAATTAATACAGGACCTGGACGACCAGATCTTGCAATTTTAAATGCTTCACGAATAGTATCAGCTAGCTTCTTAATGTCTTTAACAATATAATTATGCTTTGTAATAGGCATTGTAATACCAGCAATATCAACTTCTTGGAAAGAATCCTTACCAAGTGAACCAGTACCAACATTACCAGTAATAGCTACCATTGGTACAGAATCCATATACGCAGTTGCAATACCAGTAACAAGATTTGTTGCACCAGGACCTGATGTAGCAAGACAAACACCTGTCTTACCTGTTGATCTAGCATAACCATCTGCTGCATGAGAAGCACCCTGTTCATGACTTGTTAAAATGTGCTTAATTCTATCTTGATTCTTGTATAATTCATCATAGATATTTAATACAGCTCCACCTGGATAACCAAATATAGTATCTACGCCCTGTTCAACAAGACATTCAATAAGAATTTGTGAACCATTAAGCTTCATAAATTTCACCTTCTTACAAAATTTAATTAATCTTCGTTAAAAATCGCACCAGTTGAAGCAGATGTTACAAGCTTTCTATAACGCTTTAAGTAACCTGTAACTGGCTTTAATACCATCTTGAAGTTCTTACGTCTTTCAGCTAATACTTCATCTGATACTAATAATTCAATTGTACAGTTTATCATATCAATATGGATTTGATCTCCATCTTCAACTAAACCGATTAAACCACCTTCAGCAGCTTCTGGTGATACGTGACCAATTGATGCACCACGTGTTGCACCTGAGAATCTACCATCTGTGATTAAAGCAACATCCTTATCAAGACCCATACCAGCAAGACGTGATGTAGGAGCAAGCATTTCTCTCATACCAGGTCCGCCCTTAGGTCCTTCATAACGAATAACAACAATATCACCCTTTTGAATCTTTCCACCATCAATTGCAGCAATTGCTTCTTCTTCAGAATTATAGCATTTAGCTGTACAAGTATGTACTAACATATTTGGAGCAACAGCACCACGCTTAACAACGCATCCATCTGGTGCTAAATTACCTTTTAATACAGCAATTCCACCAGTCTTTGAATATGGATTATCGATTGTACGAATAATTTCTGGGTTTCTATTCTTTGCATTCTTAATATTTTCTCTAATTGTCTTACCTGTAACTGTAGGAAGATCTAGATTTAATGCACCAGGAATCTTTGATAATTCCATCATTACAGCAGATATTCCACCAGCTTCATTTAATTCTTCCATATAAGTATGTCCTGCAGGAGCTAAATGACATAAGTTAGGTGTCTTATTAGAAATCTCATTAGCCATTTCTAGATTAATCTTAACACCAGCTTCATGTGCAATTGCAGGTAAGTGTAACATTGTATTAGTAGAGCATCCTAAAGCCATATCCATTGTTAATGCATTTCTAAATGACTTATCATTAATAATATCTCTAATCTTAACATCGGCTCTAACTAAATCCATAATCTTCATACCACTCTTCTTAGCAAGACGAGTTCTATCAGCATATACTGCAGGAATTGTACCATGACCAGGTAATGCAATACCTAATGATTCACACATACAGTTCATAGAGTTTGCTGTATACATACCAGAGCAAGAACCACATCCAGGGCATGAATGATCTTCAATTTCAGCTAATTCTTCTTCTGTAATTTGACCTGATAAATACTTACCTACTGCTTCAAAAGTAGAGGATAAGCTTGTTTTCTTACCATTAACATGACCAGCAAGCATTGGTCCACCAGAACATACGATTGTAGGTAGATTTAATCTACATGCACCCATAAGCATACCTGGAACAATCTTATCACAGTTAGGAATTAATACTAATCCGTCGAATGCATGTGCCTTAGCCATACATTCAACAGAGTCAGCAATAAGTTCACGAGTAACTAATGAATATTTCATACCCTCATGACCCATTGCTATACCATCACAAACACCGATTGCAGGTACAACAATTGGAGTACCACCATTCATCAAAATACCAGTTTTAACTGCATCAGCAATTCTATCTAATTGTTGATGGCCAGGAACGATATCTGATTTAGCGCACACGACGCCAATTAATGGTCTATCAATTTCCTCATCTGTATAACCTAATGCCTTAAATAAAGAACGATTAGGTACCATTTCAGGTCTTTTCTTTAAAATATCACTCTTCATAATGTACCTCCAAATTTGGTTTATTTTTTTATTACTTTAATGCGGCAACAACTAATGCGCCCATTTCCTTTGTGCCAACCTTCTTAGCTGGATCATCCTTTTCCTTATTGAAAATATCACCAGTTCTATAGCCAGCATTTAATACTTCATTAACAGCATCTTCAATAGCCTTAGCTTCCTTGTCTAAGCCTAAAGAATATCTAAATAACATTGGTACTGATAAAATTGTTGCTAAAGGGTTAGCTAAATTCTTACCAGCAATGTCTGGTGCAGAACCATGAATTGGTTCATATAAACCTAATGTTCCATCACCTAAAGATGCTGATGCTAACATACCAATTGAACCTGCAACTTGAGATGCTTCATCAGTTAAGATATCACCGAAAATGTTAGATGTAACGATAACATCAAATTGACGAGGATTTCTTACTAATTGCATTGCTGCATTATCAACATATAATTCAGATGTTTCAATATCAGGGTATTCTTGCTTAACACGTTCAAATACTGATCTCCATAATCTTGAAGACTCTAATACGTTAGCCTTATGTACACAGCAAAGCTTCTTATTACGCTTAGCTGCAGCTTCAAATCCTTTTCTTAGGATTCTTTCAACTTCGAATACAGAATACTTTTCTAAATCAGATGCCCATGCATCAGGCTTAGTTGTATCATAAGCTGGTGAATTAGCCTTTTCACCGAAATACATACCACCAGTTAATTCTCTTACTACTAAGATATCTAAACCATCACCAATGATTTCTTCTTTTAATGGTGATGTATGCTTTAATTGTGGATATAATACTGCAGGACGTAGGTTTGCATATAACTTTAATGCACCTCTAATTCCTAAAAGACCCTTTTCAGGACGGTCACCATTAGTTAAGTGATCCCACTTAGGTCCACCAACAGCTCCTAATAAAACTGCATCAGATGCTAATGCTGCATCAATTGTATCTTGAGGAAGTGAAGTTCCATCAACATCAATTGCAATACCACCCATTCTCTTTTCGATGATATTGAATTCATATCCATAGATTTCACCAATTCTCTTCATTACCTT
>CACZRY010000127.1 GCA_902783745.1 uncultured Erysipelotrichaceae bacterium | reverse complement strand
CAGTTTTCAAAGACTCAATTGTTTTGCGACGTTTTTAACAACGCGCTCATTTAGTTTATCACTTTCACTTTTTAATGTCAACCATAATTTTATTAAAAAAATGCAAAATTTTCACTTTTTTTATTTTGTTATGAAAATACTTACAATTGTACGAATATTAAAGACATTTTTAGACTAAAGTATGATTTTAGTTTCTTGTCTTACTAATTATTTTTTATCCTTTTATATTATATATATTTGTTATCCCCCATTTTTATTGAAAAATATAAAATTATATTTTATAATTACATAAACGTACATTAATTTGGAGGTATATAGTAATGGGATTAATTAAAGCGTTAATTGGTGCAACATCTAGCACATTTGGAGATCAATGGTTAGAATACTTCTATTGTGATTCACTTGATAAGAATGTATTAGTAGCAAAAGGACAAAAAAGAGTAAATTCAAAACGCTCTTCAAATACAAAAGGTTCTGATAATATTATTTCTAATGGTTCTATTATCGCAGTTAATGAAGGACAATGTATGATGATTGTTGATCAAGGTGCAATTGTTGAATTCACTGCTGAACCAGGTGAATTTAAATATGATAAGTCAACTGAAGGTTCTATTTTTTCAGGTGGACTTGGAAATGGTATATTCAAAACAATTGCACGTCGTTTTAAGTTTGGTGGAGATACAGGTCATGACCAAAGAGTATATTATTTTAATTTAAAGGAAATCGTTGATAATAAGTTTGGTACTGCTCAACCAGTTCCATTTAGAGTTGTTGATTCTAAGGTTGGATTAGATATTGATGTTTCAGTTAGATGCAATGGTGTATTCTCTTATAAAATAACAAATCCTGTTCTTTTCTATCAAAACGTTTGTGGAAATGTTACAGAAAACTATACAAGAGATAAAATTGATTCACAATTAAAGACTGAATTTATTAGTGCTTTACAACCTGGTTTTGGTAAATTATCCGAAATGGAAATGAGACCTAACCAAATTATGACTCACATTCCTGAACTAGAAAAAGCTATGAATGCTGCTTTAGATGAAAAATGGGCTGAATTAAGAGGTATTGAGGTTGTATCTATCGCATTAGGTTCAATTACATTACCTAAGGAAGATGAAGAATTAATTAAAGAATTGCAAAGAAAGAATGTTTATGCAAGCAATCCAAATATGGCAGGTGCTACATTAGTTGAAGCTCAAGCACAAGCTATGAAGAACGCTGCAGGTAACCCTAATGGTGCTGCAATGGGCTTCTTTGGCATGGGAATGGCTCAAAATGCTGGTGGTATGAATGCACAACAATTCTATAGTATGGGCGAACAACAAAAAGCTAAAGAGCAACAAGCTAATTCTTGGAAGTGTTCTTGTGGTGCTACTGTAACAGGTAAATTCTGTCCTGAATGCGGTTCTAAGAAACCTGAACCTGCATCAGCTAATTCTTGGAAGTGCCCAACTTGTGGTAAACTTGCAACAGGAAACTTCTGCCCTGAATGTGGCACTAAAAAACCTGCTGATAATACTTGGAAATGTAGCTGTGGTGCAATAGTTACAGGTAAGTTCTGTCCTGAATGCGGTACAAAACGTCCTGAAGAAAAGAAATTTTTTAAATGCAACAAATGTGGTTGGACTCCATCTGACCCAACAAATCCACCAAAATTCTGTCCTGAATGTGGTAATGTATTTAATGAGGATGACTCTAAGTAATAGGTGATAATATGGATGATTTATTTACATGTACCTGCCCTTGCTGTGGCGGTTCATTAAAATTTGAAGCTTCTCTTCAAAAAATCAAATGTGAATATTGTGACACAGAATATGAAGTTAGTGATTTAAAAGAATTAAATGATCCTTCAAATAAAATTGAAGAAAACACAAATTGGGAATCTAATACTGAAGAATTCACAAGTGAAGATGCATTTAATGTATATTCATGTAACACATGTGGTGGTGAAGTAATGTGTGATGAAAACACCACTTCTACTATATGTCCATATTGTGGTAATCCTGTTTTATTTAAAGAAAGACTATCTGGTGGTCTAAAACCAAAATTCGTTATACCTTTTAAATTAGAAAAAGATGCTGCAAAAGAAAATTTAGGTAATTATTTCAAAGGCAAAATATTATTACCTAATGATTTTAAGAAATTAAACGAAGTCAAAGAAATTACATCATTATATGTACCATATTGGATATTTGATGCAGATGTTAATGGTTTAGTTACATATAGTGGTACAAAAGTTAGAACATGGAGTGATTCTAATTATCGCTATAAAGAAACTAAATATTATAGAATCGTAAGAAAAGGTGATGTTTCATTTGAACATCTACCTGTTGATGCATCAAAGAAAATGGATGATAAAATGATGGAATCAATCGAACCATTTGATTTTAAAGGTGCTAAAGAATATAACAATGCTTATATCGTAGGATATGCTGCTGATAAATATGATGTATCAAAAGAAGAAACATTTAAAAGAGCAAATCAAAGAATTAAAGAAGGTACAATTGATATATTCACAACAACAGTACATGGATATGATACTTTAAATGTTGATGATGCAACAATAAGTTATAATTCAAATCAAGCATCATATGCACTTTATCCGGTTTGGACTTTAAATACACAATATAAAGAAAAGAATTTCCAATTTGCAATGAATGCACAAACAGGAAAAATTGTCGGTAATTTACCTATATCAATTATAAAAGCAACACTTTGGTTTATATTTTCATTCCTAATAATTGGTGGAATTGTATTTGGAATTCTATTTGCAATTACATCAGGTTCTGAATATAGAATTATGCTAAGTATATTATTTGGTTTAATTATTGGCTTAGCTTCTGCTTTCGGTATTAATGCCGCATTAAGACGACAAATGAAACCGGTAAGATTCCAACATGGTGCTTCTAACTATGTTTTAAGAGATACTTTAAAAATAAGTAATGCAAAAGATATCTATTTATACAAAAAAGTATCTAAGACTAAAATTGAAAGAAGCAATAAATAAAACGCTAAAAGAGGTCAAAACGACCTCTTTTATTCTTCTATTTGTTCAATTCCTGAATCTACATCTTTTGCATTCTTATATCGATATATGAAGAATGAAATTGAAATTATGCCACTTACTATCCATCCAATTGGCCAAGACCACCAAATACCATTTGCTCCAAGAAGGCTATTAAACATAAATGATAATAAAACTCTTAATAATAAATCAATTAATGTTGCGCACATAAATTGCTTCATCATCCTTGAACCTCTTAAAACTCCATCTGAAGCAAGCTTAGTTGCAATTACAATATAGAATGGCGCAACAATATAGATAAATGATCTTGCAACCATATATGCTTCATCAATCTTTTCTTTAGGATTATCAATAGATTCCTTATTATTAATAAAGAATGATAATAATAGATTAGTAAATATCAAATATATTAAAGATATAATTAATACTATCGAATAAGAAATAATCAAACTTGATAAAAACCCTTTTTTAACTCTTAAAAGCTTTCCTGCACCAACATTTTGTGCTGTATAATTAGAAACACCATTACCGACTGCAGTCAATGATGTTATTACAACATTATTTAACTTAACAGCTGTTCCATATCCTGACATAACACCAGAACCATAAATATTAACTTCACCTTGTATTACAAGATTACCAATTGATATAAAAGACTGTTGTAAAATTGATGGAACTGCTACACTTAAGAATGTCAGTAATACTTTTTTATCAAAAATTTTAACTTTTCCTTCTGTTTTCAAAGCTTTTAATCTTAATAGAATAACAATTATTGATAATATACATGAAACAACTTGACAAATTAATGTCGCTATAGCAAGACCTACAACTCCTAATCCAATTGCTGCAAACCAAATATCAACTAATACATTTGCTACACTAGATATTGCTAAAAATATAAATGGAGTTTTAGAATCACCTAATGCTGCAAATATTCCTGTCGCAATATTATAAAGAAATACAAATGGCAAAGAATAACAATAAATTAATAAATAGTCTCTACTAGGTCCTAAAAGCTCTTCTTTTGTATTTAAAAGTCTCAATAAAGGCGTTGCTAGTATTATTCCTAAAGCCATCAAAATAAAGCACATTATAAGTGAAGTAATAACTGATGTATATACTGCAGTTTTAACCTTTGAATAATTTTTAGAACCAAAATATTCAGCAACAATTACAGATGTACCAATATTACAACCAAATGCAAATGCAATAAATACTAATGTTACCTCATATGAATTAGATATTTCAGATAACGCATCATTACCTATCATTTGACCTGCAACTATAGAATCACCTATAGAATATAATTGCTGAAATAATGCTGATAAAAATAAAGGAACACAAAATCCTATTAAAAGCTTAGTAGGATTACCTATTGTTAAATCCTTATTTCTTGCCATATTATCACATCCTCAAAAACTATTTTATATTAATTCAAGTTATAAATAAAATATATATGTGATATAATAAATATATAAATTTGATATAGGCAAGTACGTATTAAATACTAATATATTTTGAAAAGGAGATTTAATTATGGATATTTCATATGATTATTATAAAGCTTTTTATTATATAGCAAGAGAAAAAAGCTTCACTAAAGCTTCTTCTATACTTCAAACCTCACAGCCTAACCTGTCAAGAATAATAAGAATATTAGAATCAAATCTAAATACTAAATTATTAAATAGAGAAAAAAATGGACTTTCTTTAACCGAGGAAGGTCTAATATTATATGAGCATTTAGATATTGCAATCCAAGAAATCTCTAATGCTGAAAATATATTAAATAATAGATTAAAAGATGATATAGGTACAATAAGAATAGGAACAACAGAAACAGCATTAAATCTATATTTAGCAAATACTTTAGCAAATTATCATAAGACAAAGCCAAATGTTAGATTTAAAATAACAAATTATAATACAATAGATGCAATAAAGAATTTGGATTTAAAGCTTATTGATCTCGCATTTGTAACATCACCTATCAAATACGATAATTCATTTAATGTATTAGAATTTAATGATGTTATTATTGGTGGCAGTAATTTTAATCAATATTATTCGATATATGATTTATCTAAACTTCCAAAAATTGGTCTTTCATCAAATACAGTATCATATAAATATTATTCTTCTTTATTTAATCAACAAGGATTAACATATGATATTGATATTGAAGTATCTACTGTTTCTGAAATTATACCATTAGTAGAAAATAATTTAGGTATTGCAATAATACCCTTAATGCTTGTTGAAAAAAATAAAAATATTCACACTATAAATAGTGATTTAAAATTAGAAAAAAGAAATGTTTTAATGCTTAAAGGAAATATAAATAATAAAATTATTAATTCATTTATTGACTTTAATATAAAAAAATAACTATGCTAGCTTGGGCATAGTTATTTTTTTATATAACATTTATAAATTATTTATTTCACTAGATATCGATAAATATCTTAAATTTGCTTGTTTTGCAGATTCAATAATATCATCAATAATTTCTTTAACTGGTTTAATATCTGATATAACAGATGCAATCTCACCACACATTAAAGAACCGTTTTCTATATCACCTGATATAGCCTTTTTTAATGAACCAACAGTTAAAACCTCTAATTCTAATATTGATTGTGCCTTTGATTCAATCTCATGATAATTAGTTGACATTTGATTTTTTAAAACTCTAACAGGCATACCAAATTTTTGACCTGTAATTGTTGTTTTATTATCTCTTGCACGAAGAATCTCTTCTTTATATTTAATATCTATAGGAGCTTCTTCTGATGCTAAAAATCTAGTTCCCATTTGAATTCCAACACAACCAAGCATTAATGCAGCATTTAATGATTCTCCTGTTGCAAAACCACCTGCCGCAATTAATCTTAAAGAAGGAAGTTCCATACGCATTGCCTGAATTAATGGGAGAGTTGATTCAAATCCTATATGTCCACCTGATTCAGTACCTTCAACAATAAAACCAAATGGCTTATATTTTGCCAATCTTTTTGCTAAAGTCACACTAGAAACAATAGGAAAAACTTTAATACCCTTTTCATTTAATCTATCCATATATTTAAAAGGAGTCCCTGCACCAAACATAACAATTGGTACATCTTCTTCAATGACTAGATCAACAATATCACTACTATATGGACTTTGTAACATTATATTTACACCATAAGGTTTATCTGTTAAAGTCTTAATCAAATCAATTTCTTTTTTAACTTCATCTTTTGTCATATCACCTGACGCAATAACACCTAAGCCTCCTGCGTTAGATACAGAAGCTGCAAATTTCGCATCAGTAATTCTTGCCATTGCACCCATAAATATAGGTGCTTTAATACCTAATTCTTTAGAAATTAACATACTAGCTTCTATAAGGTCTAGTTGATGCTTGTGGCTTTAATGAATTAAGATACTTAATATCCTCATCATCTAATTTAAAGTCAACATCTAAGTTAGCCTTAATTCTTTCCTCCTTAGTAGACTTTACAACAGGAATTGTATTAGTATCTATACAATATCTAATACAAATTTGAGCTGGAGTTTTATTATATTTAACAGCCATCTTTTTAACTTCTTCACTTTCTAAAAGCTCAGATGTTGCAAGTGGTGAATATGCCATAATTGCGATATTATTTTTTATGCAATAATTATATGTATCAATTTGTCTATTACCGATAAAATATCTAATTTGGTTAACCATAGGCATTACACCTGTAGCCTTATATAACATATCCATTTCATCAGGATGAAAATTAGAAACACCAATTGCTCCTACCTTTCCTGCCTTATAAAGGTCACAAAAAGCCTTCCATACCATTATATTACCTTCCATACAATCCTTACCTTGTTCATTCCAAGGCCATGGTGCATGAATTAAATATAAATCAATTCTTCCAAGCTTCTTTAAAGATTCATTAAAATGTATAACAGCCTCATCATAAGTCTTATATTGTGCTGGTAGCTTTGTTACAATAAAAACATCTTTTGTATCAATTCCTGATACACATTCCTCTTCATTTCCATAAGATTCTGCAGTATCAATCATCTTATATCCGTGCTTTACTGCCATCATACAAGATGCTTTTGCATCCTTAGGCTCAATTTGCCATGTACCAAATCCAATATTTGGCATTTCTACTCCATTCATTAATTTCATAATTCTTACCTTTCTATTCTTAATTAAAATAAATATTTAAAACTTTATTATCTTTATCAATTACTATATTAGTAATTTTTTCAGAAATTATATTGCCAAATAAATCAGTAGTAGATAATTCTAATTCATTAATAACACTACTATCATTCTTTGTTAAATTTGATGTTTTAATATTTCCTGCATAACAATCATTTAAACTTAATTTTATAAGCTTAGATGAATTAATATATTCAAATCCAATATTTAATTTAACAACTGAATTAGTGTTATTAAATTTTAGATTTGCTGTTAGGGAATTAGTATCAAGTGAGAAATAAGGATCATTTAATGTTAAATTAATATTAGTCTCACCTAAAGTTATTATTCTATTAAAATCATTAAGATTAGATGAAACCTTATCCTTAATTAACGCATTAAATTCTTCTTCTGATAATGATATCATTCCGCTAGATAATTCAGATGATATTTCTGTAATAACATCTAAATTAGAAATTGTAATATCCTTTTTTACCTCTTGGCTAAATAAATTCTTTGTATCAACAATTAAATATAATTTAGGTTCTAAATCACTATCATATTTTTCAATTGATACACTATAATTACATTCTTGAAGTAATGATAATAAGAATTCATCTTGGCAACATTTTTCCATGATTTCATCAAAATTCATATATAAAGCTAACTTATCAAAATCAAAATTAACACTTGAATCAACATTAAATTTGAAATTAGATAAAAGCTTCTTTGCAATTTTAGATGTAATACCTAATGATGTTCCTAATTTTAATTCATTAAATTCAACAGCTAATATATGTTCAACACCTACAAGGTTTTCATATTCCTTGCCATCATCTTTTAAGTCATCATATGAAATAACACTTAAACCTGCGTTTAAATGAATTGATGTTTGATAAAAGCCTATAGCTTGTACTCTAACTTTTGATGCTAATGTTAAATCTTCATTTATAAAAAATTCAACACTATTTAATCTAACATTATTACTTTCCATAATATATGTTTTTTGATCTTTACTACCATCATAATATTTTTCATTACCCTCCATGTCTCTTACATTGTCAAAAACATATTGAGTTAATGCATCATCAGTTATACCAATTTCTATTTTATTATCATCAACTACATATGATGAATTATATATCTTGTCTAATGATTTACCAAATTCAGAACCTATTAAATTATACATATTATTTGATGAATTAGGATTATATGATAATCCAGAACCATCATAAGCTATAACGCCTAAAACTATTATTGCAACAACCAATAATAAAGCTATTACAAATAATGTTATAATTAATCTTTTTAAAAATTTCATTTTAACTACCTCTTAAATAATCTAAGTAAAATAAAAGTAATTAAAAATATTACTCCACCTATACCAACTAATAAATATCCTAAATTACCAATTGAATTTGTTAGCATTAATCCTAAAAAAATCATAGGAATTGATAAAGATGCTAATAAAACTAAAAGAGTCAATTTAAAATTAGACCATTTAGAATGTGATTTTTCTAAACTAGTTGCCATACTATCTCCTCCTAAAATTTAATAATATTAAATGCATATAAAGCAAGTATTACACCAACTAAAATCCATGCAATTAAAGAAATAAATATAGTTAATGTAAAATAAAATTTATCAGTCTTATGATGTGCAATTATTCTACCAATAAATCCACCTATTGCGCCACCATAAGCAACAAATCCTAATAATGTTTTTTCTTTTATTCTATTACTATCGCCATTCTTCTTTGCCATATTCTTATCTTTAATAAATAAAAACATAGTAATTAATGACATAAATGCCATATAGCAAACATAAATAATAAAAATTATTTTGTTATCCATTAATTTCACCTCGTACTCGTATATTATAACATTAAAATAAAACCTAATAAAGGAAATAACCACTAGAAAAAATAAAAACACCCCAAAGGGGTGAATTTTATTTTTTTGCATTATGTAAAAGTATTGATAACATTTCTTGTGCATAATATGCTAACGCTAGTTCTTCATCTTGCCATATATGCTGTGTAGTTCTTGAATATAACATTATATATCCAAAAGTTTCTTTATTGTTATAACATACCTTTGCAATAATAAATGATAATATAGATTTATCTTGTAAATATTCAAATGTTTCATAATGATCCTTTTCTAAATCTAATCTATCATTACATGTAAAAATACCATTTGAATCAAATTCTAAAAACAAATCCTTATTGAATTGAAATCCTAATTCCTTACATTTGAAATCATTATCAATAAATATTGCATGATCTACTCTTATTGATTGTTCTATATATTTTAATAAATCACTACATTTATCAGCTAATTTTGATTTGGATTTACAAATATTAGAAATATTTGTTATCATCTCATACATAGATTTTTTTCTCATACGAGAAATATCAATATCTCCATGCTTTACCTCATCAAATATAATAAAACAGTTTCTACCTTTCATCTTACCTCTATATAATGCTTTATCCATATCCAAAAATAAATCATCATAAGTAGTTGCATCTTTTGGGTAACATGCAGAACCAATAGTAGATGTAATAAAAGGACATACTGCACCTAAGCCCCTATATCTACGATAAACTGTATTATTGTAATACATACCATTAAGTATTGTATGTATTTCATCATATTCATATTTGCCATTTAAAATGATAATGAATTCATCTCCACCGAATCTACCAACAACTCCCTTATTTGAAATATAATCAATTAAAGAATTGGCAACAGACTTTAAAACAATATCACCTAATGCGTGACCATAATTATCATTTATTTGTTTAAAATTATCTAAATCAGAAATAATATATACGAAGCTTTCACCTTTAGAAATAAGATATTTTGCATATCCTTCTATGTATTTTCTTGAAACAACTCCAGTTAATGAATCTAATACATTACTAACATCAGCTTCTAAAGGCTTTTCATCTATAGTATCATGAAACTCTTCAAAATATATTACTTTCGAAAGTGAAACATAATTATACATGAAATCTCCTATTTATTTAATTCATTTAAGAATTTTAATTCACCAATTAAATGTGCTGCACAATATGAAACAAGTAAGTCTTCTTCTTGCCATATATGTTGTATTTCATTATCATAAATAATAATATATCCATATGAAGTATTATTAAATACACATTTTTGAACTATAAATGCTGAAATACCAACTGATTTAATTTTAGGGAATATAGTATTATCCATAATAGCACTTCTTTGATTACAAAAGAATTGGTTATTAAAATCTAATAATTCATCAATTTCTTCTGGTAAAAAATCAACATTTAAGTCTTTACAATGACCATTTTTTTCTATATAGCATGTACCTGCAGCTGAAATAAATTCTCTTAAGAATTCTACATTTCTTTTTATTTTATTATGAACTGTACCACTAGTATTGCTTGTGAAATGAGTTAATCTTGTTATAGCATCTAATGTAGATTTCTTCTTTAATGCTGAAATATCAATACCTTCATGCTTATCCTTTAAGTATATGATATAACAATTTCTTCCTTTCATTTTTCCTCTATATAATGCTTTATCAGCACATAAGAATAAATCAGAATAATTATCTGCATCAGTAGGATATTGTGCAACTCCTAATGTTGCAGTAATAAATGGTTGGAAATCACTAAACTTTAAAGATTTTCTAAATGCATTTGAACATGTACCATCTTTTGGAGTTTGAAACATTTTTCTTATAAATTCATAAATTTCATCATAAACTAATAATCCATTAATTACTAGTAAATATTCATCTCCACCAAATCTACCACATAAACCTTTGTCAGAAACATTTTTTCTTAAATCACTTGCAGTAGTTTGTAATACCTTATCACCATTAGTATGACCGTAATTATCATTAATTTGCTTAAAATTATCTAAGTCAATAATTGCAAGTCTAAAAGGTGACTTAACTTTAATTAAATAATTAGCATAACCAATAATATATTTTCTTGAAATCAAACCAGTTAATGAATCTATTATATTTTCTAGATTTTCTTCTAAACTGAAATTACTTTCAGTTTGATGATATTCTTCAAAATATGGAATTTTCTTTAAAAATTCTACAGTATACATAATTCATCACATCCCTAAAATTAATAATTTAAGTATATTTTTATCTCCTATCAAAATATACTTTAACATTATTAATGCTATAGTAATACCTTACTTAATTATAAACTATAGTAAAATAATTTACAAGTTTGTTTTTATCATATTAATGATAAATACAAAAAAATGATTGTTATTTATTATAAAAAAGAACCATTACAATTAAACGTAATGATTCTTCATAATTTAGCAATAATATATTACATTCTAATGCAACAAATTATTAACTTTATCCTCAGAAAATTGATTTGAATATAATTCAAAATAATATCCTTTTTGTTTTAATAGTTCATGATGATTACCTTGTTCTACTATCTTACCATCTCTCATAACTAATATAAGATCACAATTAACTACTGTTGATAATCTATGAGCTATCATAAATGTAGTTCTTCCCTTCATAGATATATCAATTGCTTTTTGAATCTTAGTTTCAGTTTCTGTATCAATAGATGATGTAGCTTCATCTAAGATTAAAATTTTAGGATCTTTTACTATTGCACGAGCGAAAGATATTAACTGCTTTTCACCAAGTGAAAGCTTACCTCCACCTTCACCTACATTTGTATTATAACCATCATCTAACTTTTCTATAAACTCATCAGCATTAACTAATTTTAATGCATTAATACATTCTTCATCAGTTGCATTTAAGTTACCATATCTAACATTTTCTAAAATAGTACCTGTGAATAGCTCTGGAGTTTGTAAAACATATCCTAAATTAGAATGTAACCAAGTTATACTTCTTTCTTTATAATCCTTGTCATCAATTAATATATTACCTGATGTTGGTTCATAAAATCTACATATTAGATTAACAATAGTTGATTTACCACTACCAGTATGTCCAACTAACGCAACACTACTTCCGGCTTTTATTTTTAGATTAAAATCATGTAATATTTCTTCTCCAACTTGATATTTAAAACATACATTTTTAAATTCAACATCACCAACTAATGGTTCGAAGTTTTCATATTTTGGTTCCATTATTGTACCATATTTTTCAATAACTTCTTTTGAATCTACAATATCTGGTTTTTCATCTATTAAAGCTATAATACGCTCTGCAGATGCTTGAGCTTGTTGGAATTCACCTAATGTTTGAGATAAATGCATAACAGGATCAAAGAATCTAATTGTGTAATCTACGAATACATATAAAGCAGGTGCTGATATTGCAAGTGTTGCACCAACGTACAATGTTGTACCAACTGAAAAATAACATGTTATAAAGATAATAGGTCCAAACATAGCAGATATAAATGCAGCACGTAAAGCTTGATGCTTATATCTTGATGCAACACCTCTAAATTCTACAGAGTTCTTATCTTCTATTACTAAAGATTTAGTTGCCTTAATACCCATAAATCCTTCATTTAAGGCTGCAGTAACCTTTGAATTTTCACTTCTTGCTTCTCTATAAGCTTTTAATATTTTTCTATTTAAGAAAAAACTTATAGTAAAAATTATAGGTAATACTATTAATAAAATTAATGATAATCTAGTATTTTTAATCATTAATACAATTAAAATACCAACCATAGTAACACTCATTGATAATAAATCAATTGCACCCCATGATATTATTTCTGCAAGTCTTCTTGTATCAGATGTTAATCTAGCCATAATCCAACCTTGCTGAGTTCTATCAAAGTATGAGAATGGAAGCTTTTGTAGATTTTCGTATGCTTCTTTTCTTAATTCATAGCTTGTCCAAGCATCAACCTTACCTGCAAAGAAAATAAATAGAAATGTTCCTAAACCGAACAATGTTGCACAACCAATATATAATGCAATAAACATAGAAACAGTTGAATAATCAGGTACACCTTCAGAAGGGAAATAATGTGTTAATGCATATTCATTAATTAGTGGAATCATAACATCAATTATAGATGCAAAAATTCCTGAAAAAATTAATCCAAATGCATATTTTTTATGGATAAATACCGTTTTAATTATCTTTTTCCAAGGATGGTTATTATATCTTTTTTGATCAAGATTTTCTTTTTCCATATTATTCACCATCCTTTAATACGTTCATATATTCATTTTCAAGTTCGCCTTGAATACCCCAAAGCTTAGAATAAAGTCCGTCATTCTTAACTAATTCATCATGAGTACCCATTTCCTTAATGATACCATCATCTAAAACTAATATTAAATCAGCTTCTTTGGCTGTTGTAATTCTATGAGTAATAATAATCATTGTTTGTTCACTACTCTTTAGTTTTAATGCCTTTCTTATTAAAACATCAGTTTTAGTATCTAACGCAGATAACGAATCATCAAATATAATAACAGGTGATTCATCAACTAACATACGAGCTATTGCAACTCTTTGTTTTTGTCCACCTGATAATGTAGTACCCTTTTCACCAACAATAGTTTCATAACCTTGCTTAAATTTTAATACATCATCATGTATTGCAGCTGTTTTTGCAGCACTAATAACTTCATTTTCAGTTATATTCTTTTTAGAAATTGCAATATTTTCATATAATGTTTTAGAGAAAAGGAATGGATCTTGTACAACATATCTAATATTACTTCTTAAATGCTTTTTATCAATATCTCTAATATCAACACCATCAATAGTAATACTTCCTGAATCAATTTCTAAGAATCTAGCAAGTAAATTACAAATTGTAGATTTACCACTACCTGTTTTACCTACTAACGCAATAGTTTGACCAGCCTTAATTTTAAATGATATACCATTTAATAAATGTCTATCATCATCCTTAAATTTAAATGAAACATTATTAAATTCAATATTACCTTTAATTTGAGGAGTTAAATTACCATTAATCTTATATTCAGTTTCAGTATCTAAGACTTCACCAATTCTATTTGCAGCAACTGATGCTTTACCAAATGATGAAATAATTCTTCCAAGACCTCTCATTGGGAAAACTAACATATTTAATAATAAGATTACTGCAGATACTTCTGCAACTGTTACAAGTCCCTTTTTAGCAAGACTTATTGAAACAGCCATTGTAACCGCAAATTGTACAAATACCATTACATCCTGCAATGCCCAATATATAGCCATTACATTATTAAATTTAACATTTTCATCTCTATATGAATTTGCTAAAACATCCATTTTATCAAATTCATATTTTTCATTTGAAAATGCTCTAACAACTCTAGCGGCATTAACATTTTCTTGTATTGCAGTTGTCATTTTTGATTCTGCCTTATCAATCTTACTGAATTGTTTATTACAATATCTAAAATAAATGATTGATGAAATCGCAGTAATAGGTACAACAGCAATTGAAACCCACATTAATTCTACATTAATCATTGCAACCTGTATTGCACCAATAAATACTGTTGCAAAAACATTTATAAACGCAATTATTTGGTTTGCAACAAAATCAGAAACCTGATCTACATCTGATGTTGATCTTTGAATTAAATCACCTACATCATGATTTTGATGGAATGAAAAAGGTAAATCTTCAATATGATCATACAATTTAACCTTAAGCTTATATCTTATTAATTCTGCTAATTTTTTTTGTGAGTAATTACATAAAAATCTTAATACACTTCTAACTGCTTGCAATAATATCATTGAAATTCCAACAATCAATACTATCTTTAAAACTTCATTTTGAGATTCAAACCAGCTTATTATAAAACTCGGAAGATTAACATCCTTTGAATATTCTCCTTCTGGTTCAATTACTGCAAGTGCGTAATTAACATGAAGTGGTAGGTAAGAATATAACCATTGTAATAAAACTGAGATTAAAACAATAAATACAAATAAAAATGTATACTGCTTAGCCCAGCCAACAATTCTTTTTATTCCCTTCATAAAAGCACCCCCTATATTTATATTTTATATAAATTATCATACTACTACAATAAATATTATCAAGGAAAAACTAACGCAAATTAAAAGCCTTGTTTTTTTTCGCCAAGGCTTTTAAAACTTTATTATTGATTTTGTTTAAATTCTATAACTGCACCAGAGCTATTTGCCTGTAAAATTGTTACAGTATAATTAAGTTCTTCATTATTATCAAGCTTTCCATTGTTCTTAAATAATGATTTATATGATGAAACTGAGAATTCATCATTTTTAGTAAATAAATGTTTATTCTTGCCATAATAACTTGAATTATCACCAAAAAATGAAGTCGAATTTAAGTTACCTGTAGATTTATCCTTATGTATCAACTTTATTAAGTCATAATCAGTAGATAATGCGTCTCTACTTTTTGAATTAGAATATGCAAATTTATAAGCATAATTTAAATCAATAGATTGCTTATTAATAAAAGAATATGTTCCTTCTTTACCAGTTTTAGAATTTACAAGTCTAGAATCTATATGAAATATTTTTACTCCTGGATTAGTAAAGCAAGTAGGAATATTTGAAGAATATGGATATAATACATCGTTTTTATTCATACCCTCAGGTGTAAATAATTCAAGCATTATATATTCATCATATACTGTACCATTATAATTATTCGCAAGAATAATACAATCTCCATATAATGCACTACTTCTTATTGATATTGTACAATCACCTGTTACAACATAAGGATTAATCCAACCTAATACTGCTTTAGAATATGCATCATGATCATAAATATTACCTTCCATCATATCTGCATAACCAGCTCTAGAATATTCATTACCATAAGTTGTACTATCATCATAAGAATAATAATCATCAAGTCCAAGCATATGACCAAATTCATGATCTAAAGTATGAGAATCTACATTTCCACCAATTTCACATGATGAATATGAATAAATAAAATCATATGAACACCAAAAATATGTACATGGAATAGGTGATTCAATAAGTTCAGAATTAGATTTATGTCCTGGTTGATTATTCTTTGCATAGTAGAACTTTTCTTGACCATTTTCATTATCCCAATAACAATATGCCCAATATAAATCACCACTATCACCTACATTTTTTGCAAATGTTGAGTATTCACTATTACCTGTATTATGGCAACTATATATAAGCATTACACCATCAATTAATCCATCACTATCGTTATCAAATTGCTTAACCTTATCATTTCCATACTTATTCTTATAATCATCAACTGCTTTTTCTAATACATATGTAGACTTATCTACATCTGATTTTAAATCTAAATTCTTTAATTGTTTTGCAGTCATACCTAGTTCATACTTAGGAGCTATTTCAAAACTTAAATTTAATTTACCATAACTTGAATTTTTATAAAAATCAGAAACAGATGTGAAATATCCTGTATCTTCTTCAGTACCATTATAAACTCTATTTAAATCATCATATAAAACTTCATCAGAAGAATATCCTGCATATTCAAAAGTATAATCACTAAATTCAACAGGAATGACTAATAAATTAACATCTCCAACTGATGGTACTGCATCAGCATAAATACTATTATTAATAAGTTTATTATTACATTTTGATGTAATAGGATCTAAATCAATATAATAATTTCCTAAATCTTCATATGACGTTAAAACATCTTCATCATCTGTAGTTGTAGGACCATAAAAATCAATTGTTAATAAATCATTTAAAAAACTACATGAACTTAAAGAAAGTAATGATGAGATAGCTAATGATAAACCTATAATTCTTTTTGCTTTCACAAAAACACCTTCTTTCAAAACTAAATTATATCACATTTTATCTAAATATTTATGTCTAAGATTTTGTTTTTAGATATACAAACTAGCTAATTTTGTAAATTTTTAAAGAAAAATGGGTGTGGAAATATATACACACCCTAAAAAATTATTTGATTTCTCTTGATTCATGACAAGTATAATAAACAATTTGATACTTATCAGAAATAGATTTAATTAAGTTTTTAGATAATTCAAGCTTTGAATCATCAAAGTTAACAAATGGATCATCTAAAATTACAAATGGTTTTTCATTTGGATATAGGCAATCAATTAATGCTAATCTCATACATAGATTAATAATTGTTTGTAAACCTCTTGAATAAGAATCTAATTCCTTAATACCATTTTCTGTAATAAATTGGAACTTAAAATTAATATCAATATTATAATCGTTATTCTTAAAGAATAATGATACATATTTATTAACAGAATCACGCATAGGCTTGACATATTTTTCTAAAAGCTTTGTTTGACTTTCCTTTAAGAAATCACTTGTAAGCTTAATAGTATTATATTCATTCTCTAATTGATTAATTTCTTCTACTATTTCGCTTCTCTTTTCATTTAAAGAATCAAGCTTATCAATATCAGTTTCAAATTCAACAATCTTATTAGATAATGTAGTTTTTTCATTATTAATTGCTTGAATCTTATCATCAATTGCAGTAACAAGCTTATTTAATGCTTCAATATCTACATCAACCTCTTTAATATCACCAAGCTTATTTAATAAAACATACTGATTATAACGAGTTTGCTTTTGAATTAATAGATTTTCAATTTCTCTTTGTCTTCTTAAGTGAGTATTTAATTCACCTATTTTTTCTTCAACTGTTAACGCTGTTGTTTGGAATTGAGCTAAGAAATCTAATACAAGCTTTTCGATATCTTTAATCTTAGACATGATTTCATCATTAGTCTTATTAGCATTTTCATATTCATCTTTGATTTCTCTATAACGTTGAGTATTAATTCTAATAATATATAGGTTATTTGAAAAATCTGATGAATAAAGATGATATTTACCAAAGAATTCTCTTAACTTTTCTTCTATTTGATGTAATTCAAAATCATAATTTTTAACTTTAGCATAAGGTATTTCAATTGCCTGATTCTTTTGGAAATTATATACAAACAATGCAAGTGAACCTAAAATACCTAATGCACCTATAACTACTAATACTATACCAATTATTAGTAATGAATTCTTTAAATCAGGAGATTTAGTATCAACTTCTTGGCTACCTTTTGTAAATGCACTAATAATAATTAATGAAATACCTCCAATAGCAAGTAATAATGATACAATTACTAAAAGAATAGGAGTAGTATTTTTCTTCTTTTCTATCTTTGTTTGAGACTGAGTATTTGCATGCTCTAAAGATTTAATACTTTGATATTTTTCAACAGCTTTAGAAATATCATGAATTTCTTCATCTGTTGGTGGATTATCATCCTTGAAATTAATTTGATTTTTTAAATCATTTAATCTTGTTTCAACATTAGTATATTGATTTTTAATTTCATAAGTAGTCTTTAAGTTTAATAATTCTTTATTTTTACTACGAATTCCTAAAACTTCTTCTTGAGTAACCTTATGTCCATTAAAAATTTGATTATTTTCTTCAAGCTGACGCTTTGTATTCTCAATATCTTCTAAATAAGTTTTTGCAATACCTTGCATTGCAAGCTTATCTTGTAAGTGATGGAAATCAATAATCTTTTTATTTGCATCACGCTTTTGCTCTTGTAAATCAGATAAATTCTTATTTAAATTTTGAATACTTTCTTCTATTTGCTTTATTCCATCAATCTTGTTATTGCATTCATCAATATCAAAATCTAGTGATTGAAGGTATGCTTTCTTCTCAATGATCAAACCCTTTTTAGAATTCATTTTTAATTCTTTTAATCTATTAGTTAAAATCTCTTGAGCCTCATCGTATGTTTGTGAATCATTTGTACCACCGATTAAGTTCGCAAGTTTAGCTTCAATATCAGAACCAAATCCTTCATCATATAATTCCTTTTGAGGAATAAATACACTTCTTTCAAATGATTTATCATTTAAATTTAAGAAAATTTCACCAACGTTAGAACCAAATTTATTTAATTCTAAATTAGTTTTTAAATCAAATATCTTAAATGAATCTAAAGATGCCTTTTGAGGTGAGAATTGTCTTTCAATTCTATATTTATTATCTCCAACCTCAATAACTAAAGAACCGCCAAATGAAGTAAGATTATTCCATGGAGTATATTTTGCTCTTTCAGTTCTATCATTAAGACCATAAAGCATTGCTTTAATAAATACTGTCATGGTTGTCTTACCCCAACCATTCTCTTCGTAAATTGAATTAAGCTTTTGATTAAAATCATATGAATAGTTATTAAATTTACCAAATGAAGAAATATATAAACTAATTAGCTTCATATTATATTTCCTCCTTTAATAATGCTTTAATACCATATTCAATAATTGAATTCTTCTCATCTTCACTTAAATTAGAACCTAATACATTCCTTATGAATTCACCCTTAAGTGATACATCATTTTCAAAATCCTTAGGATTTACATTTAATTTAGAATCATCTTCTACCTTTGCAAAATAATATTCATCATTTAATGAATCCAATAATAATTCAGTTTGTTTAATTAAATCAATATTATATTTACCTGTAAGTTTTACCTTAACCATATCTGTTGATGGAATACCATTAAGCTTTAATGAGATAGTCTTTCTAATATCAACCCAATTATCGAGATTTGTAATATCAACCTCAACCATATGAAGTTCACGTCTTGCAAATTTATGGAAATTAGATGTTATTTTACCACCAACAATTTCTAATTCAACAAATCCCTTAGGACCTATTTCATCAAAACCTCTACCATCTAAGCAACCTGGATAAACATAAACTCCATTATCTCCAAGTGATCCTTTAATATATTTATGAATATGTCCTAATGCTAAATAATCAATATGCTTATCTTTTAATAGATTAAGATTTATCGCATTTTCTCCTTCAATAGGACCATGTAATACAACAATATTTAGTTTATTTTGGTCTAACTGTAATGTGTCATACATATATGTTTTTGATGCTTCATTATATACAATTGCTGAAATATCAACATCATCATATGAAATTGTTTGCCATTTAGAATTAAATGTATATAGGTTAGATGGAGCATCATCAAACTCAGATATTATTACATCTTCGTCATGGTTTCCTGCAACATATATAAAATCAATGTTTTGATATTCTCTTATAACACCTAATATGTAATCACGAGTCTTAATAGAAACTCTTTCTTTATCAAACATATCACCAGCGATAATTATTACCTTAACATCATTTGTTCTAGCATAATCAACCAATCTCTTAAAAGACAATAATAATTCATTTTTTCTTTCCTTAGCCTTAATTGGATCAAGATGTGTTTCCATCTTTGAATCAATATGAAGATCTGCAGTATGAATTATTTTCATATTCTTGGCCCTCCAAAATAAATACTATAATTATTATATAATAATTAAACTGAAATTTACATAATATATTTAATGAAAATAAATGAAAAGGATAGCAATTTGCTATCCTTACTATAAATCACTAATTTTATATATTCCTAATACTTTATCTTTAACTTCATCTTTCATTTTTTTATTATATTCATCTAAAATTAATATTGTATCAATACCTGCATCAGTTGAGGCTTTAACAACTCTAATATCATTATCTAAAACTAATATTTTATTCTTTGAAATTTTTAATTTTTCAATTATAAATTCAAAGCCATCAGTATGATATTTTGATATATTATATTCATTTGAAGTATAGATAGTATCAAAATAATCAAATAGATTATTTTTCTTTAATGAATTAATAACTATTTTAGATGGTGATGAAGAAAATACAATTTTCTTTTTATCTTTTAATCTTTTTAATAAATCAATTATTTTATACATTGGTTTATTAGTTGGATATGTAATATCTATAAAATAATCCATTTCTTTTAATAAATCATCTACAGTTGAATCAATTTTATATTCATCTATAAATTTTTTTGCAACATCATATGTTAAATAATATGATATAGATTCATCTAAATCAGGCTTTGGATTATATCCTTTATATTTTATGAATTTAGATGGTAGATGATACCAATAATCCATTGAATCTATAGTTACACCATCGTAATCAAATACTATAACATCGTATTTACTAAAATCAAACATTATTTCTTTAATGATCCTACTAAGAAATTAATTTGTGTTACATTATTTGCAGTCATTGCGCCCTTTAATGTAATTTGTGGTTCTATAAAAGTAATATTTTTAAAATTAGCTTCTGCAAATTCTTTCATCTTCTTTGCAGTAATAGGAGCCCATGAACCATTTTCTATGAATGCAATAGTTCTATTTTGATAATTTCTTTCTTTTAACGCATCTAAGAATTGCTTCATTGGAGGGAATAGGTCTCCATTATAAGTTGGAGATGCTAAAACAATCTTTTTATAAAAGAATGCCTTAGCTACAGCCTCTGACATATCAAATCTTGCTAAATCAATAATTTCTGAATTTTTCATTTGTAATTGATCATATAATCTCATACAAGCTTTCTTTGTATTTCCATAAACAGATGTATAGAAAATACATACACCATTATCTTCAGGTTGATATTGGCTCCATTTAGAATATAAATCTATTACATGTGGTAATGTATCTTTAATAATAGGTCCATGTAGAGGTAATATTGCACGTACATTGAATGGTGTAAGCTTTTTAATTAACGCTTGTACTTGTGCACCATATTTACCAACAATTCCATAATAGTATCTTCTTGCTTCATCATCCCAGTTATCTTCAAATTTTAAAGCACCAAATTTACCGAATGCATCTGCACTAAATAATAAACCATTATCAACACTCATCATAACCTCTGGCCAGTGTACCATTGGTGCAAAAATAAATGTTAAAGTATCATTCTTTCCAAGCTCAAGCTTATCGTTATCTTTTACTTCAAGCTTATTTTGGATATTAATATTTGGGAAAAATTGATTTAACATTACAAATGTTTTAGCATTACCTACAACAGTTGTTGAAGGATATTTAGCTAAAAAAGCTTTTACAGAACCAGAATGGTCAGGTTCCATATGATGCAATACTAAATAATCAGGAACCTTCTTATTTAAAACCTTTTTAATATTTTCAAGCCATTCATTTGCATATTGGAAATCAACTGTATCCATAACATAAATCTTTGAATCCTGAATAATATATGAGTTATAGCTCATACCATTTTTTACTACATACTGACTTTCAAATAAATCAATATTTAAATCATCAACACCGACATATTTAATCATTTTCTTCTACCTCAATTCCTTTATATACTTTAAATGCCATAAGTAAGCATCCATTTACAAATTCGATTTTATTATCAGATAAATATTTTTCTATATCATCTGATGAAGCTCCCTGTTGTATTACTACATATTTGAATTTCTTCTTTGTAGATTTTAAGTATTCTAAACCACGTATAGGGTTTATACATAAATCTAATACATCAATTTCAAATGGGCAATCATCAATAGAATTCCCATCTTCTCTTACGCAAAAGCAATTCTTATCTGCTCTTATAATACTAGATTTTATTTTATAAGCATATTTTTCTTTTTTAGTCGTATCTCCTAAAACTAAAAAATTATTAAATTCTAAACTTTGTTTTAAATCCATATTATCATTCCGTTCAAATAAATTAACTCTTTATTTAATTATACCCTAAAAATTATAAATTTAATAATGATTTTATAAATAAAATAAAAAAAGGTCTAGATAAATCTAGACCAAAACATTTTAGTATCCTAAGCTTGGAGTATCTTTCTTTGGCTCTTTTACTTCGCCAACTGCAGCTTCAGTTGTTAAGAATAATCCAGCGATTGATGCCGCATTTAGAATAGCTGATCTTGTTACCTTTGTTGGATCTACAATTCCTGCATCCTTCATAGATAAGAATTTACCATTCTTTGCATCAAATCCAAATCCTTGTTTTTGATTTAATTGCTCTTCTACTATATCCTTACCACTAAATCCACTGTTTTCTGCAATTTGGAATAAAGGTTTTTGTAGTGATGCAAGTACAACATTAATACCACGCTTTACATCAACAATATCACTTGTTAAGTCACCCTTAACCTTCTTATATACTTCAATTAAAGCGGCTCCACCACCATCAACAATACCTTCTGCAATCGCAGCCTTTGTTGCATTAAGTGCATCTTCAATTCTTAACTTTCTTTCTTTTAATTCAGATTCAGTTGTTGCACCAACCTTAATTAAGGCAACACCATTTGAAAGTTTAGCAATTCTTTCGTTCATCTGATCCTTCTTATATTTAGAAGTTTCTTTTGATGCTAATTCCTTTAATGATTCTATATGACTATTTAAAGTGTCTTTATCACCCTTACCATCAATTATAGTTGTAGAATCCTTTTCAACAATAACCTTTGAAGCACTACCTAAATCATCTAATTTTGCTTCTTCAAGCTTATTGTCTATAATGTTCTTATCAAAGAATTTAGCACCACATACTAAAGCGATATCTTTTAATTCATCAGTTTGTTGATCTCCAAAACCAGGGGCCTTTGTTGCAACAACATTGAATGTACCTCTTAGCTTATTAATTATTAATGTAGATACAACCTCTTGGTCAATATCATCTGCAATAATAAATAATGGCTTATGATTCTTAACTACCTCTTCTAATAAAGGTAGGATTTCTTGGATTGTTGAAATCTTATGATTTGTTACTAAAATCAAAGGATCATCCATTGTAATTGATTTACTATCTTCATCACTTACCATGTAAGGTGAAATATAGCCTTTGTTATACTTTAATCCTTGAGTTACTTCAAGTGATGTTTCAAAGCCTTTTGATTCATCTACATTAATAACTCCATTCTTACCAACAACCTTCATTGCATCTGCAATAATATCACCAATTTCCTTTGAGCCAGATGAAATTGTTGCAACACTTGCAATATCTTCATTTGTTTCAATCATATCACTTAATGAAAGTAATTCATTTGCAACTCTTTTAGCTGCAATATCAATTCCTTCTCTCATTAATACAGGATTTGCACCCTTAGATACTTCATTTAATCCATTATGAATCATATCCTGTGCTAATACTGTTGCGGTAGTTGTACCATCTCCTGCAACATCATTTGTATTATTTGCAACCTCATAAATCAACTTTGCACCCATATTTTGGAATGGGTCATCAAAAGAAATTTCTTTTGCAATTGAAACACCATCATTTGTAATAAGTGGTGAACCATAACCTTTATCTAAAACAACATTTCTACCCTTAGGTCCTAATGTTACCTTTACTGTATCTGCTAAAGTATCAATACCTTCTAGCATCTTTTCTCTTGCTTCATTTGAAAATTTAATAATCTTTGCCATAATATTACCTCACTATTCAATAATTGCTAAAATATCTTCACAATCTAAAATTAAATATTCTTCATTATCAAACTTAACTTTTGTTGGACTGTAGCTCTTGTATACTACCTTATCACCAACATTCAAATTTGGCTTTACTAATTGGCCCTTATCATTAATCTTTCCATCTCCTACCGCAACAACTATAGCGTATTCAGGTTCTTCCTTTTCATTAGATAGAATAATACCTGATGCGGTCTTACTTTCCTTTTTTTCTTTTTTCAAAACAACGTTATTATTTAATGGTTTAATCATTATATAATCTTCCTTTCTTTATTTGCACTCTTGTTGGTTAACTGCCAACTACAATTTAAATTATAGTCATTTTTGGCACTCTGTCAATATGTTTGCCAAAAGTTTTTTTAAAAAAATTGTAGCTGTGAAAAAATCTTTGTTTTTTTACAGCTTCTTTTATCTTTTCATTAATTATATTGTATATAAATAAAAAAATCCTAACCAAAGGTAGGACGAATTTTTAAGACCTGCAACTTATCAGTCGCCTACAGGTAAGCGACAATTATTTTTGAACCCCTACTACTTGTCAGACGCCTATAGGGAAGCGACAATCATTTAGAACTCTAGCTACTTGTCAGTCGCCTACTAGAAAGCGACAATCATTATTTAACATTTCTCTATGTTAAAAGTGCCATAGCTTTTCGGCACATATATATTTTACTATATATTACATATAAATACAAACATTATAAATTCTTTATAAATTTCATTAATGCTTCTTGATATTCTTCAAATTCAATTTCACCATTTATATATTTTTCTGCTTCGGGAATATTTTTAATTCTAGGATCAATTTCTTCCCCAAATCCTGCGCCTATAATATTATCATTTTTTTCAAATGATTTTCTTCTTCTAATTTTTTCTTCTTCTGTAATTGACATAATTACATCAACTCCTTCACTAGAAAATCAACAACAGTGCATGGATAGTTTCTTTCACCATATTGTATTAATGCCCTTATTTTCTCACACTTAATAGAGTCCAATTCCTAATAACTCCCTTATCTTTATAATTTTTTCTTCTAATTTCTAATATTTCTGGTTCACAGAAAGTTAAAGCTCTTTTTAATGCTGGATCTTCTGTGCCATCATCATATAATTTTAGTTGCCATCTTGTTAAAGTCATTTCAATTGCTATTCTTTCGGCTAAAATATCATCATCAGATGCATTGATTTTTAAAGCTAAACGAAGTTCATCATCTTTCTTCCAAGCATCCAATATATCATAAGCCCAAACCTTTAAAAATAAATATCTATTCAAATTAGAATTTAATTTTTTATTGAACACAATAAAAATATCTTTATTATCAAATTTCTTTGCGTAAATATCGGTAGTGTTCTTTAAACCATATTTTGAAATAACATCAGAATCGGTAAAATCCAAATATTTAAACACAAATTTATAATTGTATTGTGCTTGTATTTTATTAGATAAAATTCTCAAATCATCTTCAAACGAACCCATCAACAAATCGGACTTTATAAGAACAGCTAAATATTTCACAAAACTTTCATCATCTATAATCTTGTTAAAAAATGTATAT
>CACZRY010000126.1 GCA_902783745.1 uncultured Erysipelotrichaceae bacterium | reverse complement strand
TTTGTACACGCAATATTATCATATAGAGAATCAAAGATAAGTGATGATGCATATTTATTGAGTTATTCTAATTTATCATTAATTTCTTCATCATTTATGTTGTTTGGTTCAATTGTATATATCCTTGCGAAAATAGGTAATAAATTTGCGGCAATTGTTTGGTTAATTGTTATATCACTTGTTATTTCTATAGGATTATATGTATCAATCAAATCTTTAATTATAGGAATTAAAGGTATAGCTGGTAAAAGAAAGAAAAAAGATGATTTTATAAGCAATGAAGTAATTATATCAAAAGATGAATAATTTCATCTTTTTTTTACATAATAAAAGACCTTCGTATGAAGGTCATTTGTTTTATATATAGCGCCTAAACCACATCGAATGAAAGCTTAAGGCTGCTCCATTCCTGACCTGACCTGGTTCACTCCACCCGATTGGCTTAGGACAAATCCTATTCTAGCATAGTTAAACTTAGTTTTCAAGTTTATTTTTGTATCTTAACTCTTTAAAGAATGCTGTCATAAGACTACTACATTCTTCTTCTAATATTCCACCTTTGATATTTACCTTATGATTATATGGTAAATCAAAAATATGTGCATATGATACATCAGCGCCAAATCTATAATCCTTTGCACCATAATATACTTCATCTATTCTTGCTTGAATAATTGCACCTGCACACATACAGCATGGTTCTAATGTAATATACATCTTTAATCCATCAAGTCTCCAGTCATCAATATACTTTGAGGCTTTTTTTATTGCAATAATTTCAGCATGATTTAAAGAAAGCTTATCAATTTCTCTTCTATTATATCCTCTTGCAATGACTTTATCGTCTTTGACAATTACACATCCAATAGGAGTTTCACCAAGCTTATAAGCTTTTTTTGCTTCTTTTATTGCAAGTCTCATAAAATATTCATTATTCTTTTCCATTTGAATAAATCACCTTATGACAATTTCTACATCTAGGTTCATATGAATCCTTTTCACCAATTAAAATCAAAGGATCATTATAATATGCTGGCTTACCATCAATTATTCTTTGAGTCATAACTGCAGGCTTTTTGCAGCAAGAGCATACCGCAGTAAGCTTTGTTACTTTATCTGCAATTGCTAATAAATAAGAAACTGTTTTAAATGGTTCACCTCTAAAATCCGTATCAAGTCCAGATATTACAATTCTATATCCTTCATCAATAAGTTTTAGAATATCTCTATAAAATGTTTCATTAAAAAATTGTGCTTCATCAATAATAATAGCCTGTGTATTCGAATCTAAATGTTTTTTTATCTCTTCCCCATGAGATATTCTAATACAAGGTAAATGACTTTTATTATGTGATACTATTTCATTAGGATTATATCTAGTATCAATTAATGGTTTAAAAATTTTATAATGAGTATTTGCAAAATCCATTTTTTTTGCAATATTAATAATTTCTTCAGTTTTACCAGAAAACATAGGACCTACAATTACCTCTAAAGATCCTTTTGCTAGATTATCTGTCATAAAAACACCACCAAACATTATTATGTTTATTATAACATAATAATTAGTATAAAGAATATGAAAAGAAATGTAAAATAAAAAGAGCTCATCATTGAGCCCCTAATATCTAATTAAATTACTTCTTTAAATTGTAACGCTTATTGAACTTCTCAATTCTTCCATCAGCTGCTGTGAAAGCTTGCTTTCCAGTATAGAATGGATGACAATTTGAGCAAGTATCAACACGAATTTCATCTAATACTGAACCAGTTTCGAATGTAGCACCACAAGTAGTACAAGTAACTGTTACCTTCTTATAATTTGGATGTATTCCGTTCTTCATGTTATTCCACTCCTTCCGCCATGACTATAAGTCATAGAAAGTTTTATACTTACTGCGTTATTTTAACATACTACTAATAATAAAGCAAGTATAAATTTATAAAAATTAAATTTAGTTTATCTAAATTAATTTTCTTCTTTTACTTCTATATTTTCTTTTTTATTTTCGTTTAATATCTCTATCACTTTTAATAATAAAGCAAATAGAATTGAACCTAATGCATTACCTATAAACATTAAAAAGAAATATAATAATGCTTTAGCACTAAATACACCTGCATATGTAAAATATGTAACATTAGCAATAACATGCTCAAATCCACATAATATAAAAAGCATTATAGGCATAAATGCAAATATAGTCTTTGCTAAATTATATTTAGCTCTTTTGTGTCCTTCAACTGATAAATAAATCATAACACCACATAACATTGACATAATTAATATAGAATACCAGCTTGAGTTTAGCTTTATTTCTACTAATTGTTGGCATCTTTCTCTTAATGTATCAATGATAGATGTTTGTGCTATTAAAGATGAAAGTAAGAATCCACCTACTACATTTCCTATAAAACATGTTAGGACCTCTAAAATGTATTTAGGTTTATTATCTAACACATATCCAACCTTGCCTGTATAAAGCCATAAATTAAAATGAATAATTGTATAAAGGCCTATACAAAACATAAATGCTCCTGCAAATTTAGAAATGAATTCTCCATTGTTGCATAATACAAAAGTTGTTGCACCAAATGTGATACATGCACCCGATAATATTGCAGATATAAAAATCATTAAAAAACTCTTCATAAAAAAACCTCAAAACATTATAAATTGTACTATTTTACAAATAAAAAGTAAAGAATAATTTGTAATAATTCTTATTTAAATATCTAAAAATTAAAAACTCTGGTGTGAACCAGAGTTTCTTCATTCTATTCTTATAATGCTTTAAATTTAGGTACTGAAACAATTAAATCATCGCTCTTTTTTACTTCAAGAACAACATATGCGTTATTTTTTTCTGCAAGACGTTTAAATTTAGCAACATCTAATGTTCCTTCTCCTAGTGCAAGATGACATTTCTTTCTATCTTTTGCATCATGGACATGGAATTCATCAAATGGTAATTCATTTTCTTGAATGAAATTCCATACAATATCATAAGATAGATGATCATGACCAATATCATAACAGAATCTAAAATTATTCTTTAATAAATCCTTATAAGTTCTTGTAGTATATGATGGAATATTATCAGTATTTTCAATAACCATATTTATCTTATGCTTGTTACAAATAGCTTCTGCCTTCTTAAAATTAGAAACTAATCTTTCAATATATTCATCATATTCTTTTTCATAGATATAATTTTTTACTCCTGAGATTGTTACAACAGGTCCTGGGATTAAATGCATATTAATTTGATGAATATATCCTTCACCAAGTGCTGCATAGCGCTCAAGATGTACTAAATATGCATCAACAACCTCCTGATAGCTTCCCATATCAGCTTCATCATAGAAATGAAGAGTTGCTTCGATGTCATATTTTTTTAATAAATCACAAACTGTTTTAGCTTCCATTTCTTTTCTACAATATCCGAAATTTAAGTTTAATTCGATAAAATCTAATCCTAGCTTCTTAGCTAAGATTAAATTATCTTCTATACAGTCATATTCGTATAACTGAGGCATCCCAATTTTAATCATATTAAATCACTCTTACCCTTAAAGTACCTTCAACTGATGCAAGCTTACCTTCATCAACCTTCTTATCGATATCGATAATAGTATATGCGAAATCGCCCTTGCTCTTGTTTGTAAGAGTAATGATATTAGCTCCATCCTTCATAATAATTTCTGAGAATTTTGCAATCATGCCAGGTACATTCTTATGGTTAATACAAATTCTTACATCAGAAGTCTTAGCACCAGCATTTAATGCAGGATAATTTACAGAATTTCTAATATTACCATTTTCAACATAATCCTTTAATTCATCAATTGCCATTAATGCGCAATTATCTTCAGCTTCTTCAGTAGATGCTCCTAAATGTGGAGTTATGATTGTATTAGGGAATGTTACAACTGTTGGGTTTGCAAAATCTGTAACAAACTTACCAACTTGACCATTCTCTAATGCTTCCTTCATATCCTTTTCATTAACTAAAGTGTCTCTTGAGAAATCAAGTACAACAACACCCTTCTTTGCTGAATAGAATACATCCTTATTTAACATACCCTTTGTTGCATCCATTGCAGGTACATGTACAGTGATGAAATCAACATCCTTAACTGCATCATTTACCTTTTCAACGAACTTAACATTCTTATTTAACTTTAATGCATTTTGAATTGATAGATATGGGTCATAACCAACAACCTTCATACCTAAATCAACTGCCATATTAGCAACTAAAATACCGATTGCACCAAGACCTAATACTGCAATTGTCTTACCTGCAATTTCATTTCCTGCAAATGCCTTTTTTGCCTTTTCCATTGTCTTAGCAATGTTTTCATCATTTGCATTTTCCTTAACCCAGTTATTACCACCAATAATATCTCTTGATGCAAGTAACATACCAGCAAGTACTAATTCCTTAACTGCGTTTGCATTTGCACCTGGTGTATTGAATACAACAACACCTTCATTTGCATACTTATCAAGTGGAATATTATTAACACCAGCACCAGCTCTTGCTACTGCTAAAATGTTTTTACCAAGTTCATATTCATGCATATCCTGAGAACGAACTAAGATTGAATCTGCATCTTCAACATTATCAACAATCTTATCAGGATTTTTTAATGTAGCAAGTGCTACTTTAGAAATATTATTTAAACAATAAGCCTTCATCTTACTTTAAATGCTCCTTTTCAAATTCCTTCATATATTCAACTAAAGCCTTAACACCTTCAATTGGCATAGCATTGTAAATAGATGCACGCATACCACCAACTAATCTATGACCCTTAATTTGTGCAATGTTATGAGCCTTAGCACCTTCAATAAATTCCTTATCTAATTCTTCATCGCCTGTACGGAAGCAAACATTCATAATAGAACGAGAATCTTCTCTTACAGTATTCTTGAATAATTTAGATCCATCTAAGTAATCATATAAAATCTTAGCCTTAGCTATGTTTCTTTCTTCCATAGCCTTAAGACCACCATTCTTCTTTAACCACTTAAATACCTTACCGCAAATATAAATAGACCAGCAGTTAGGTGTATTATATAATGAATCTTTAGAAACCTGAGTCTTCCACTTTAACATTGTTGCAGTTGGATTAACAAATTCAGACTTAACTAAATCTTCACGAATAATTAAAATAACTAAACCAGCAGGACCAACATTCTTTTGTACACCTGCATAAATTACACCATACTTTGTTACATCAACTGGCTTAGATAAGAACATTGATGATTGATCTGATACAAGTGGTTTACCCTTTGTATCTGGTAACTTATGGAATGTTGTACCAAAGATTGTATTGTTTTCACAAATATAAACATAATCTGTCTTATCATTAATAGGAAGATTAGATACATCTGGAATATATGTATAATTGTCATCCTTTGATGATGCACCAATGATTGCATTATCACCATAGAAAATTTGTGCTTCTTCAAAAGCCTTGTGTGCGAAATTACCAGAATCTACATAAACTGCATTTCCGCCCTTAGTTTGTAAGTTCATTGGAACAGCTGCAAATTGTTGAGTTGCACCACCTTGAACAAAAATTACCTTATAGTTATCAGGAATATTCATTAAATCTTTTAAATCCTGAGTTGCTTCATCTAAAATCTTCTGGAATGGCTTTGATCTATGAGACATTTCCATTACAGACATTCCTGAACCTTCATAATCTAACATTTCTGCTGCTGCTTCTTTTAATACTTCTTCTGGTAAAACAGCTGGACCAGCTGAGAAATTATAAACTCTACTCATAATCATTTTTCCTCTTTCTTTTTTATATTAATACTAATTAAATCTTTAAATAATCCAAGACCTTACCTTTTTTAGGGAAATAAAAAATCCCTCTTCCATTACTGGAAAAGGGACGAATTTATTAATCCGCGGTACCACCCTAATTAGGCAACCTCACTCACGATTCTTTAACGGTTATCAGCCGGAATTGATTAGATTCACCAAAGAGGTAGATTCAAAGGTAATTAATGTAAACTTACACCAAACGTTTACTCTCTTGGATTAATTAATCCTTTTATAGTCTCTTTATTGGCTATTTAAAAATTTCTTTAATTATATACCTTATCAAATATTAAATCAATACCTTTTTATTTATTTTTTTAAATTAAAACCTTTTTTAATTTTAACATTTTACCTAATTTTCGAATTTTTATAGAAAGTTTTCAAAAAATTTAGAATAAAATTATATTTTTTATCATATTTATCATTTTAAACAAATAAAATGCCAAGGTCTAAACCTTGGCATAATTTTTAGTATTTATTGATATAATGAGTAATTTCCCAGTCTGTAACAGCTCTTCTGAAGTTATCCCATTCTTTCTTCTTTGATTCAACTAGCTTTTCAGTGATATTTTCACCAACAGCACTCTTCATTAAATCATCCTTTAAGAATTCTTGCATAGCTTCAGCTAAGTTTCCTGGTAATGAATCAATCTTCTTCTTTTTACGATCAGCATCGCTCATTGTATATAAGTCATCATATACTGGACTAAAATGCTTAACATCCTTTTCATGAGTTAATCCAGCAAGACCTGCACGTAAAATTGCAGAAATTGCAAGATATGGGTTTGCAGAAACGTCAACTGATCTAACTTCAGTACGTGTTGCCATACCTCTTGCAGCTGGAATACGAATCATTGTTGAACGATTTGAATCTGACCATGAAATATAGCATGGTGCTTCAAATCCAGGTACGATTCTCTTATATGAGTTAACAGTTGGATTAGTTAAGAATGCAAATCCCTTGGCATGTGTTAAAATACCATCAATCCAATCTAATGCAATTTGGCTTAGCATATTTGGAGTTTTTGGATCATAGAAAGCATTCTTTCCATCCTTTGTCATTAGTGAGCAGTTAACATGCATACCAGAACCATTAATACCTGCAACTGGCTTTGGCATAAATGTTGCATGAAGACCATGACGTCTTGCAACATTCTTAACTACTAACTTAAATGTTTGTACATTATCACAAGCTTCAACAGCTGTATCATACTTAAAATCAATTTCATGCTGTCCTGGTGCTGCCTCATGGTGAGATGCTTCAACCTGGAAACCAATCTTTTGTAATTCTAATACTATATCACGTCTGCAATCTACTGCTGAGTCAATTGGAGCTAAATCAAAATAGAATCCTTCATCGTTAAATTCTAATGATGGCTTACCATCCTTATCTAGCTTAAATAAGAAGAATTCAGGCTCAACACCAGCATTAAATGCTTCATATCCTAAAGACTTCATATATTCTACATTTCTCTTTAAAACACCACGTGGATCTCCTTCAAATGGTACATGCTCTCCACCATTTTCACCTGGCTTATAAATATCACAGATGAATCTTGCAGCCTTACCATAGCTTGAATCTTCCCAAGATAATACTAAGAAAGTATGTAGATCTGGGTGAAGATACATATCTGCTTCATAAACTCTTGCGAATCCTTCAATTGAAGAACCATCAAACATAATCTTGTTATCAAGAGCATCCTCTAAACGTTCTACTGGAATTTCAACATTCTTTAGAATACCATCCATATCAGTAAACATCATTCTGATGTAGCGAATATTTTCTTCTTTGCAAATGCGACGGATATCGTCTTTAGTATAATTACTCATGTTATTACCTCTCTAAATATTAACTATTAAATAGTTATCGTTTTTATTATACATATATTTACTTTAAAAGTAAATTTAAAAATCTTAAAATTTAAATGCTATTCTTCTTTATTAATATCTATATCTTCTGTAATACTACCATTAATATTATCTAATATTTGTCTTGTTGGACTTCTTTTTAAATATAACCTTGCAATAAAACCAGAAAGAATTCCTGAAGCAATAGATAATAATAGAATAAATGGTAAATAATATAAAACTAAATCAGATGATACAAGAATTGATGCAATAATTATTTGGCCTAATGAATGTGATATAGCACCTAATATAGATGTACCAACTACACTAAAAAACTTAATCCTAGAAAAAATTAACATTACTAAATAAGATAACATTCCTCCAGTAAGTGACATAAAAAATACTGGATTAAGGAATGAACCTATAATAAGTGATACAATAAATATTCTTAGCAAATCTATTAATAATGCTTCATAAAATTTAAATTCATATAGCATTATTAAAATAACAACATTCGCAAGTCCTAGCTTAACGCCAGGAATAAACATAGGTATTAATGATTCTAAATAACTCAATACAATCGCAACAGAAAGTAATAATGATAAAATAGCTAACCTTTTTACACTCATACTTTTATCACCTTTACTGTAACACCATTTGGTATGCACGCAATAACTGCATCCCTTTTATTTGTTTTACCCTGATTAACGCATATTTGATTAGCACATCCTGAATCAAATACACAAACATAACCACCTTGAATATGTATATGCATTAATGAAATATTACCTTGAATCTCATATTCACAATCTTTATCTAAAGGTAATCTTTCAACTTCAACATTATTCAAGCTTATTACAACCATATTACCAATTTGACTAGTATTAATAAACCATACAATAAAAACAATTAAAACTATAGATAATAATGAAATTATTAAAATTAAATCTCTTTTAAGCTTCATTAAAATAATCACCTACTAAATCAGATTTATATAATAAACCTTTATCATCTATATCAGAATAAAGAATAGATGAAAGATTATTATCTTTAATAAATTGTTTTGCAGTATCTATATCCATACTAAATATCGCAGTTGTATATGGGTCTGCATACATAGGGTCTTCTTCAAATACTAAAACAGTTGAATAATAAGACATTGGATATCCTGTAATTGGAGATATTATATGATGAATATATGAATTATTATAATAAATACTTTGCTCTCCCATCGCAGATGTTGTAATATTATTGTTATTCCCTTTTACTATACCAATAGT
>CACZRY010000125.1 GCA_902783745.1 uncultured Erysipelotrichaceae bacterium | reverse complement strand
TAATATCTAAATCTAGACATAATGATTCAAGTGAATCATATTCATCTCTTAATTTAGTATTAATATATGAATATAGCATATATGGATCATTTGGTAACATTTTTCATCCTTTCAAAAAGAGCTAGGATAAATCCTAGCTCACCCAAAAGCTTTCTTGCCTTTTGGTGCAATCGTTTCATACAGCTTCATTATAATATATTATAATGAATTAAACAAGTATCAATAAAATATTTAATATGATAATAGACGATTATAATCATTCCATAAACCATACATCTTATTGTTCTTTGTTTCTTTAATAAAATGAGCTAATGCTTTAGCATATAATACTTTATTCTTATTTTTATAGAATGTAATATTATATGCTCTAACTCTTATATATAATGGATGAAATGACATGAATATATCATATATCCCTTCTGTTTTTAATATATTTATTAATTCAGGATCTATTTTAAATGAATTAATATCTAAACCAGGTAATACCTTATATCCAGCTTCTTCCATTAATCCTAGTTTAATTAGTCTCCTTACTCTTTCTTTATTTAATTCAGTCCATACTGTTTTATCACTTCTTTTAGAGAATCTTTGATATAATTCATTATTAATTCTTTTTAATGTAGAATCTATCCATCCAAAGCATAATGCTTCTTCTACTGCATCTATATAATAGAATGTATTAGGATCTATAGGTTTTCCTCTTTTAAGCTTTATAAAACATTCTACTTCTTTTGAAGAATTTTTATATAACCATTCTCTAAATTCTTTTCTATTTGTAATATTTAATATATTATCCATAAATCACCATTTATATGATATTGTTTTTAAAAAGTTATAATATATAGATTGATCTATCTTTAAGTAATTATTTAAAAATTATATTTTATTTTTCCTAAAGCAAATGTCAAATAATGAGGAATAGTAATAGTGTCATCACTTTCGCTTATATTATAATCACCAATTTTTATTAATTTTGTCTTACCATAGTGATCTGGATGATTCATTACTGTTTTACTAGATTTTGTATTACCTGTTTTAGCTTTGACCTCTAAAAGAGTTGAAAAACCATTATAAGATATTACAAAGTCTATTTTTAATCCACTTTCTTTAGCAAAATAATATACATCTATACCAGCTTTATTTAAAGAGTCAAAGACTAATGCTTCATAAATTGCACCTTTGCCTTGTCCTAAATCTCCTCTGTTAATTGCAGCGACAGTATCAATTCCATACATTGATGTTACAATTCCTATGTCTTCTGGGAATAATTTAAATTGTGATTCTATTTTTTCACCGATAAGTGGCAATGATGGTACATTAACGTTATGAACTTTTGATACTATATGTGCCTGTTTTAAGTATTCAATTGCATCATTTTTTTCGTATTGTGTTCCGCTAGAAACTTTAGAGACAATAAATCTTTTATTATCTTTTGCAAGAAAAGTCGGAATTAAATCAAAAACATTTTGTATCCTAGAAACCTCAGATGGTTTAAAAACAGGCATTCCGTTTTTATCTTTTCTTCTTCCAAAATCACTTTTCATATCAAATATAGTACTGTTTAAAACTTTATATGCAGAAACAATACTTTTTGAATTAATATACTCTAAAACGACCTTTGGAAATCCACCAATACATGCATATTTCAAAAATGCATTCTTATATATGTTATTAATGTTGTCTGGTATTACTTTTTTTTGAATGAAATAATCAACCAAACTATCAATTTGATTATCAGTATATCCTAAAGCCCACAAAAACTCTTCAAAGTCCATTGTTTTCATATGGTATACGTCATCATATCCAGTTGGCGCAGGTGTAGAATCACCAATTACATAACCATTAATACCTAAATATGAACCACTACCTATAACATTATATCTCCCATCATGTTCAAAATTTTTAAATGACAAACGCGCTCTAGGGCAATCTTGAATTTCATCGAAAAAAATAAGAGACTTTCCAGGCTTAATTATTTTGTTTGGAAATCTCAATGATATATTATTAATTAATGTTTGAACATCTAATTCTCCATCAAAGTCAGAAGCATATTCAGGATTGGTCCAAAAATTAATCTCGATCAAATCAAGATTATTTCTAACTGCAAACTCTCTTATTGACTCCGTTTTACCACATTGTCTTATTCCTACAATTAATTTTGGAGCCTTATTTTGTTTTTTTAGCCATAAATCTAAATCTAAATCTATTTTTCTTTTAAAATACATATTAACACTCCGTTTTCATTATCTTTTTATTATATTATAAGAAATTCCGAGCGAGTTTTCAATCAATTTTTAAGAAATTCCGAGCGAGTTTTGAGTTGTTTTTTAAGAAATTCCGAGCGAGTTTTGGCCATTCTGTACTTGTCAAGAAAAGTACATATAGCAAAAATTAAAAAGTAATTTCATTCTATAATTACAAAAATTGAAAAGTACACTTGTGTGACCTTGTACTTATCAAGAAAAGTGGATACAAAAAAGAACTGTAATTTCTAAATTTATTACAGTTCCTTTTAATAATATTATTTAATTATGGCATTATATTATTTTTAGCATCGATAACATAATCAGCATCAAGCTTTTCATTACTGAATCCATTATCAATACCAACTGTTACAAAGCCCCTCTTTTTACCTTCTAGGATATACTTATTAACATCCTCAAATAAAATAACTTCATTTGGAGCTGCGTTCTTTAATATAATTTTAAAGATATAATCATAATAATAAGGCTTTGTCTTATCTCCTTCTACAATAAATGTATTATCAGAAGAGAATTTACCAAGTAATCCCCAAGCCTTTAACATCTTTTGAATTAAAGATTTATTTTGTGCTGATACTAAATAAATCTTAATACCAAATGTATCAAATAATACTTCCTTCATAAATGGGAAAGGTTCAGATTTTGCAAGAATTAATTTTTCTGCAACCTTATTTCTTTCTTTAATATATTTATCGTAGCCCTTACCTTTAGGACCTCCAATACTTATATTATAATCTCTTTCTATTTCCTTTAAGAAAACAGATTCTGGTTTACCTAAATATGATAGGATATGAGGTAAGTCAACCTCAATTCCAAATCTCTTTTTTAAAACCTGATTGTGTGCTTCCCAGTGGATACGTTCAGTGTCTGCGATAGTACCATCTAGGTCGAAGATGAATGCACGCTTATTATCTTCTAGTACTTTTTTAAACTTATCAGTCATAATAAATTCCTCCCTATTGAAATGTAAATAACTCTTGTTTAATTACATTATAATATATTTTTCATAAATTTACAAATTATATATATTTGTATTTTCTTGTGTTTCCCCATTTTTTAATTCACGCATCAAAAGTAATAGTACATATTTTATAAAGTATCCATAATTTTTTAAATTAAAATATCAAAAATGGCTCAGTTATGTGTTCATATTTAATTTTTAATAAACACAAATTTCTTTATCTTATTTTCAGTTTAATAAGGGCACAAAACATTAATCAATAAATTTCAAATGATAACCATAGGCCGTTAACATATCATTTTTACAAGCCACATAAATATTAGCTGGTGCACCATTAACTGATGTTGCTGCAAGTCTAACTGAATTAAACACTTCTTTAGTTTCTACATTCATTACCTTCCTTATTTTTGCTGGTCTTTTGAGGTTTAATATCTCCTCTTAAGCTTAATGTTAATTTCATCTTTAGGTCCTCATTTTTCTATATTTGCAAGTTGTTTTTAACTTACAGCTATAGTTTATTTTCATGTGTGGACTATATAAGGGACCCAAATATTAAATTACAAAAAAGTTTAAAGAAAAATAAAAGTATACCATTTTTTATGATATACTTTCGTTTCAATTATTAAGATAATTACAATAATTCTGGTGCAACTAATGATGCTAATCCATTACTTAATATAATATCTTTATCACCACAAAGAATTTTAGAGAAAAATCTTTCTCCTCTTTTTCTTTCAAGTATTAATTCCGCAACTGGTGAATTATCACTAAAACCATTATATCCTTTTAGTAATGTCATAGGTTTAACCACATTATCAACATTTGGTTTACAAAAGCCAATTGTGATATCCAAATCTGTTGAAGCCAAAGAACAATGGACATTATTATGACTAAAATTTTCTTCAACAAGGACTTCATCGTTAAATATATTAACAAGATTTGGTAGAGCATTAATTTTTCTTCTAATACTACCTTTTTCTTTATTAGATGGTATACTAATATCACTTTCTAATAATGTACCATTAATACATTTATTATAAAAATCAATAGGTGAACTTAATCTTATTCCAGTAAGATGCATGAAATTACCTGGTACAGCCGAAATAATATAATAATTTCTATTCACCATTTTAGAAGAAAAGATTAAATACTCTTTATCAATAAAAGTGCTTTTAAATTGAGGTGCAACGGCAATCAAATCATTTATAACTCTTTGCTTAAAACTTACTTCACTCATTTTATATCCTTTCTTCAAAAAAATGAGGAACACGAAGTTCCTCATAATTTTACACAGTTTATTCTGTAATGGGACAGGTTTATAGTCTCTGGCCCGACTAATGGGACAGGTTTATAGTCTCTGGCCCGACTAATGATTTGAGTAATCTCTTACT